>DATLNE010000019.1 GCA_035536915.1 Acidimicrobiales bacterium | reverse complement strand
CTTGTGCGGGTCGCCCCCCCCCAGCCGCTCGACCTCACCCGCGTCGAGGGGCAGCCCGGCCACCAGGTAGCGGCTGAAGATCTGGGCCGCGGCCTGCTCGTTGGGGCGCTCGATCTTGATCTTCACGTCGAGGCGCCCGGGGCGGAGGATGGCGGGGTCGATGAGATCCTCCCGGTTGGAGGCGCCGATGACGATGACGTTCTTGAGCGTCTCCACCCCGTCGATCTCGGCTAGGAGCTGGGGGACGATCGTGGCCTCCATGTCGGAGCTGATGCCGGTGCCCCGGGTGCGGAACAGGGAGTCCATCTCGTCGAAGAAGACGATGACCGGCCACCCCTCCTCCGACTTCTCCCGGGCCCGCTGGAACACCAGGCGGATCTGGCGCTCGGTCTCGCCCACGTACTTGTTGAGCAGCTCGGGGCCCTTGATGTTGAGGAAGTAGCTCTTGGCGTTGGCGTTGCCGGTGACCTCGGCCACCTTCTTGGCCAACGAGTTGGCCACCGCCTTGGCGATGAGGGTCTTGCCGCAGCCGGGAGGGCCGTACAGCAGGATGCCCTTGGGCGGCGGCAGCTCGTACTCGCCGAACTTCTCCCGCCATACAAAGGGCAGCTCGACGGCGTCGGTGATGGCTTCGATCTGGTCGTCGAGGCCGCCCACGTCGTCGTAGGAGATGTCGGGCACCTCTTCGAGGATGAGCTCTTCCACCTCGGGCCGGGGCAGCCGTTCGAGCAGCAGCCCGGTGCGCGAGTCCATGAGGATGGTGTCGCCGGAACGCAGCTTCACGTCGCGCAGCGACTCGGCCAGCTCGACCACCCGCTCCTCGTCGGCCCGCCCGACGATCATGGCCCGGGTGCCGTCCTCCAGCACCTCTTTCAAGGTGACGACCTCGCCCGACACCTCGGGGCCGCGGGCCAGCACCACGTTGAGCGACTCGTTGAGCACGACCTCTTGGCCCCGGGCCAACACGTCGGCGTCGAGCTCGGGGTGCAGGGCGACGCGCATCTTGCGCCCGCCCGAGAACACGTCCGCGGTGCCGTCGTCGTTGACGCCCAGGAAGGTGCCGTAGGCCGACGGCGGCTGCGTCAGCTTGTCGACCTCTTCGCGCAGCGCTGCGATGTGCTCACGCGCCTCGCGCAGCGTGTAGGTGAGCTTCTCGTTCTGCGAGACCGCCTGTGCCAGCTGCCCCTTGGTCTCAAGGAGCTTCTCCTCGAGCGTGCGGACGCGCTTGGGAGCATCCTGCAGGCGGCGCCGGAGGGTGATGACCTCTTCCTCCAGGACTTTCGCCTGCTCTTGAAGCTCCGCCACTTCCCGCTCGTACGCGGCTAGCCGTCGTTGGTACTCGGAGTCGGCCACGGACCACCTCCCTTTGAAGCGAACATACACCGGTCCTCTGCCATGTCGAGGGCATATGCGGGAGTTTCACCCGCCGATCCCGCGCAAATTGACGACGCCTGGGGGACGTGGCTACCGTCGCCGGCATGAAGGTCTGGATCGATCAGGATCTCTGCACGGGCGACGGCCTCTGCGAAGAGATCGCGCCGGCGGTGTTCACCCTCCTCGACGACGGCCTGGCCTACGTCAAGGAAGGCGACAAGGTGTTCAGCGACCCGGGCGGCCCCGAGGGGCTCGGCGCCGTCCCCGCCGGGATGGAGGAAGCCACCATCGAATCCGCCGAGGAGTGCCCCGGCGAGTGCATCTTCATCGAGGTCGAGTAGCCCCCACGCGTTGTAATCGGATCTCGATGTGAGGAACGAGCCCCTTCGGGGGCTCGTTCTTTTTTTGCCTACGAAGCAGCCGCAGGCGACCGTCTTACCCCTTCCGCAGGCAGGGACCCGTGCTGGCGTTGGCCCGCCTCGGCGCCGCCAACGCCGTGTTGAGCTCCCGGCTCGTCAGGGCGTACGACGTTCCCGGCCGGTCGGGGGCGATGGCGAAGGCCACGCCTACCACGGCGCCGTTGACATCGACCAAGGCGCCGCCCGAGTCGCCGGGCCGCAGGTCGGCGGCCAGGATGAACACGTCGCGCCGGGTGCTCTTGTTGTCGTAGAGGTCGCGCCCCACGGCATCGACCCGGTTGCGGATGGCCGCCGGTGCGATGCGCAGCTTCTCCTGCCCGCCGGGGTGGCCGAACACCGCCCCCCGGGCGTTGACCCGGGCACTGCCCACCGGCAACGGGCGCTGGTCGAGCCCCGGCACCTGGAGCACGGCCAGGTCGCGGTCGGGGTCGAAGTGCACGACCGAGGCCCGCAGGTCGCGGCCGTCGGGCCGTGTCACCTCTGTGCGCCGCTCCCCCGCCACCACGTGGGCGTTGGTCAACACCAGGTCGTTGCCCGCGGCGAAGCCGCTGCCCTCCTGTACCCGGTTGCACGCCTCCCCGCTGACCCGCACCGTGGAGGCCGCCACCCGGTCGAGCACGGCGGCGGGGATGCCCGTCGACGCCGGCGGCGGGCCCACGATCTCGGCGGGGCGCAGGGACTCGAAGACACGAGGGAAGTTCGTCTCCCCCACCAACCGGCGCAGGGCCTGGAGAGTGTCGGGCGGCGGCGGTGCGTTGCGGTCGAGCCACTGGGCGATGGTGGAACTGCGGGCCTCCCGCGACACCGTGCCGGGCACATCGGCGATAGCGGGCAGCAGCAGCCACAGCGACGCCAGCACGCCCAGTGTGCCGAAGAAGGCGCCGATGCCCCGGTCGAAGGTGCGGGCGGTGCCATGGGGCACGGCCCGGGCCAGCGACGAGCCCGCCACCAGCCCGAGGGCCTGGCCTGCGAAGGCCCCGCCGATGAGCAGAATCGACGCCACCATGAGCTTGCTGGTGGGGTCGGGGCCCTGGAACATGCGCATGGCGCTGGGCAGCAGCCGAGCGGCCAGGAAGAGGCCGATGCCGAGCCCGATCCACGAGGCGGCGCGAGCCAAGAAGCCCAGGCGGTACCCGCCTACCGCGGCGGCGACGGCGGCGGCGACGACGATCAGGTCGAGCAGGTTCACTGCCCGGGCGGGCCGACCAACCGGGCGCTGGTGAGGAAGCCGGTGTGCCCGACCATGCGGTGGTCGGGTCGTACGGCGTTGCCCTCGACGTGCCACGTGCGCAGGAGAACCTCTTGGGTCTCCGCCATGCTGAACGCGCTCGTCGCCAAGGCCTCCCGCAGCTGGGCCACTTGGATCACGCTGGGAACGTAGGCGACGAGGATGCCGCCGGGGTGGAGCGCGGACTCGGCGTGCTTCACCACCCGCCAGGGCTCGGGCAGGTCGAGCACGATGCGGTCGAGGCCCACCTCGTCGATGCCCTCGTAGACGTCACGCTCTTCCACCCGGTAGCGCTCCAGGGCTGCTTCGCCCAGGAACGACTTCACGTTCTCCTGGGCCTTGGCGGCGAAGTCGGCCCGCAATTCGTAGCCCACGATCTCGGCGCCCGCCCGCAGCATCGTCATCGACAACGCCCCCGAGCCCACGCCCGCCTCCAGCACCCGGCAGCCCGGGTAGATGTCGGCCAGCAGCAGGATCGGCCCCAGGTCCTTGGGGTAGATGACCTGGGCGCCGCGGGGCATCTTGAGGATGAAGTCCGACAACGTCGGCCGCACCGCCTGGTACCACGCCCCGTTGGTCGAGCGCAGTTCCACGCCTTCGGGCTGCCCGAGGATCTCGGCATGCTCTACAAAGCCCGTGTGGGTGTGGAATTGCCCACCCTCTTTCAGGGTGACGAGGTAGCGGCGGCCCTTCCGGTCGAGGACGAGCACCTTCTCGCCCGCCGCGAATGCGCGGCTCACTTGGTGGCCTTGACGACGAGGTTGCAGAAGGCGCACACCTCGCCGGTGGTGGGCGCGCCGCACGTCGAGCACGCCTTGAGGTCGACCCGCTCGGCCACCGCCTGCGGGGTGAACAGCGCCGAGGCCCGGTCGAGGAAGCCGAAGTAGAAGGCCGCCTTCGACCCCGGCGACTGCGCCTCGATGTCGTTGAGCGCTTCCTTGTAGCCGAGGTGCTTGTTGCCCACCGCCATCGGGCACTCCTCGACGATGTAGTCGATGCCGGTGAGAACGCAGTACGCCGCCATCTCGCGCTCGCCGAGGCGGACCAGCGGCTTCACCTTGCGGGCGAACCCGTCCCCGCCGGGCAGCACGGGCAGCTGGCGGCCGAGGTAGTCGGTGTTCCAGCGCAGCACGTTGCCGAACAGGACGGCGGCCTCGTCGTCGAGGTTGTGGCCGGTTGCCACCGCGTCGTATCGACCGTCGAGTGCGGCCGTGTTGAAGAGGTGACGCTTCGACAGACCGCAGGCCGAGCATGGTGCGCGGCGGGCCGCCCGTGACCCCGTGGGGATGTCGAAGCCGAAGTCGCCCGGCAGGTCGGTCTCGATGAGGCGGGCCCCGCGCTTCGACGCGTAGCGCCGCGTGTACTCGGCGGAGGAGTCGCTGTAGTCGCCGATGCCAAGCCCGAGGTACAGGCCGTCGAC
>DATLNE010000018.1 GCA_035536915.1 Acidimicrobiales bacterium | reverse complement strand
GAAGTACTCGGCCATGGTCAGGGCCGACAGCGCCACCCGCAGGCGGACGCCCGGCGGCTCGTCCATCTGGCCGTAGACGAGGGCGGTGTTCTTGAGCACGCCCGACTCGGCCATCTCCAACCAGAGGTCGTTGCCCTCGCGGGTGCGCTCGCCCACGCCGGCGAACACCGAGACGCCGCCGTGCTGGCGGGCCACCCGGGTGATCATCTCGAGGATGAGCACGGTCTTGCCCACGCCCGCGCCGCCGAACAGGCCGATTTTGCCGCCCTGCACGTAGGGCTCCAACAGGTCGACGACCTTGAGGCCCGTCTCGAACATCTTCGACTGGGGCTCGAGCTCGTCGAAGGGCGGGGCCGGGCGGTGGATCTCCCAACGGGCGTCGCCTTCGATCATCTCGCCGCCGGTGTCGAGGGTCTCGCCGATGACGTTGAACACGTGGCCGAGGGTGGCGCTGCCGACCGGCACGCTGATGCCCTTGCCCGTGTTGCGCACCGGCGTGCCCCGCTTAAGGCCGTCGGTCTGCTTCATGGCGATGGCTCGCACCCGGCTCTCGCCGATGTGCTGGGCCACCTCGGCGGTGACCACGATCGTGCCCTGCTCGGTCTCGATGTCGAACTCGAGGGCGGTGTTGATCTCGGGCAGCGCGTCGGGCGCGAACTCAACGTCGACGACGGGGCCGACGATGGCGACGATGCGGCCGTCCTTCAACGGGGCCTGCTCGGTGGTGGGCTCAACGTTGGCCACGGTCATCGGAAAGCTCCTGGGGTGTCGGGGAGGAAATCCCTGCTTTGGAGGTTGTCGGGCAGGAGGTCGACGCCGCCCTTGGCCTGGGCCATCGCCTCGGCGCCGCCCACGATCTCCATGATCTCGGTGGTGATGGACTCCTGCCGAGCCCGGTTCATGATCCGGGTGAGGCTCTTGATGAGCTCCTCGGCGTTGTCGGTTGCGGACTTCATGGCCCGCTGGCGGGCGGCCTGCTCGGAGGCGGCGGCGTCGAGCATGGCGGCGAAGAGCCGGGCCTCGACGTAGCGCGGGAGCAGGCGGGTGAGGATGGCGTCGGGCGACGGCTCGAACTCGTAGTCGGCCTGCGGGCCGGCGGCCGCCGCCTCGGTCAGCGCCTCGGGCTCCAGCGGCATGAACCGGCGCATGACGACCCGCTGCGAGGCGGCCGAGAGGAACTGGGTGTAGACGAGCTCGACCTGGTCGATCTCGCCCTCGTCGAAGCGGCCCACCACGGCGTCGGCCACCTCGCGGGCGTTCTCGTAGCTGGGCTTCTCGCTGAACCCTGTGAACGCCGCAGTGATGTCGTAGCCCCGGAAGCGGAAGTAGGTCTGGGCCTTCTTGCCGCAGGTGATGAGGGCGTACTGCCGACCGGCGGCGATGTCGGCCTTGATGGCCGTCTCGGTGGCCCGGATGACGCCGGAGTTGTAGCCGCCCGCCAGGCCGCGGTCGGCCGAGATGACGATGTAGCCGACGGTGCGCACGTCCTCACGCGGCGTCAACAACGGCTGCCCGGCGCCTGCACCGGCGCTGGCCAGGTTGCGGATCACCTCGGTGATCTGCTCGCTGTACGGGCGTGCGGCGGCCACGCGCTGCTGCGCCTTGACGATCCGGCTGGCGGCGATGAGCTCCATCGCCCGCGTGATCTTCTTGGTCGACTGGACGGACTTGATCCGTCGTCGCAGGACGCGTTCCTGACCACCTGCCATGGGGCTGCTACGCCTCCGTCGCGGTGGGAACGAACCGCGACTTGAAGTCGGAGACGGCGGCCTTGAGGTCGTCCTCGGGCAGCGCCGCGCCGCCGCGGATGGCGTCGAGCACGCTGCGGTGGCGGGAACGAACGTCCTCCAGCAACTCGGCCTCGAAGCGGCGCACGTCGGCCACCGGGAGGTCGTCGAGGAAGCCGCTGGTGCCCGCGTAGATCGACACCACCTGCTCTTCGACGGGCAGCGGGCGGCCGTTCGACTGCTTGAGCAGCTCGACCAGCCGGCGGCCACGGTCGATCAGGTTCTGCGAGGCCTTGTCGAGCTCGGAACCGAAGGAGGCGAATGCCTCCAGCTCACGGAAGTTGGCCAGGTCGAGCTTGACGCCACCCGAGACCGCCTTCATGGCCTTGATCTGGGCCGAGCCGCCGACTCGGGAGACCGAGGTGCCCACGTTCATGGCCGGGCGCACGCCCGAGTTGAACAGGTCGAGGTCCAAGAAGATCTGGCCGTCGGTGATGGAGATGACGTTGGTCGGGATGTAGGCCGAGATGTCGCCGGCCTTGGTCTCGATGACGGGCAGCGCGGTGAGCGACCCGCCGCCGAGGCGGTCGGACAGCTTGGCGGCCCGCTCCAACAGGCGGGAGTGGAGGTAGAACACGTCGCCCGGGTAGGCCTCGCGGCCCGGCGGGCGGCGCAGCAGCAGCGACATCTGGCGGTAGGCCTCGGCCTGCTTCGACAGGTCGTCGTAGACGATGAGGGCGGCCTGGCCGTTCTCCATCCAGTGCTGGCCCATGGCGCAGCCCGAGTAGGGGGCGAGGTACTTGAACGGCGAGGGGTCCGACGCCGGGGCGTTGACCACGACCGTGTACTCCATCGAGCCCGCAGCCTCGAGGGTGGCCACGATCTCGGCCACGGTGGAGGCCTTCTGGCCGATGGCCACGTAGATGCACTTCACGCCGAGGCCGCGCTGGTTGATGATGGTGTCGACGGCCACCGACGTCTTGCCGGTCTTGCGGTCGCCGATGATCAGCTCACGCTGGCCGCGCCCGATGGGGGTCATGGCGTCGATGACCTTGATGCCGGTCTGCAGGGGCTCCTTCACCGGCTGGCGGTCGACGACGCCGGGGGCCTGCACCTCGATCCGGCGCATCTCGGTGTTGGTCAGCGCACCCTTGCCGTCGATGGGGATGCCCAGGGGGTCGACCACACGGCCCAGCAGGCCGTCGCCCACGGGGATCGAGAGAATGCGGCCGGTCGACTTCACCGGGTCGCCTTCCTGGATGTGCGTGACCTCGCCGAGGATGACGGCGCCGATCGACTCCTCGTCGAGGTTCAGGGCGATGCCCTGCACCCCGCCTTCGAACTCGAGCAGCTCGTTGACCGCGGCGTTGGGGAGGCCCGAGACGCGGGCGATGCCGTCGCCCACTTCGACCACACGGCCGACCTGGTTCGACGCCAACGTGGGGCTGTAGCCCGCCAGTCGGGTGCGAAGGGCGCTGGCGATGTCGTCGGCGCTGATCTGGATGTCGGCCATGCCAAAGCTCCTTACAGTGCTTCGCGTAGTTGGTTCAGTCGGCTGCGGACGCTGCCGTCGATCACGGTGTCGCCCACCTGAGCCACGATGCCGCCGAGGATGCTGGGGTCGACGACGACCTTGACCGAGATGTTCTTTCCGGTGGCCTTGCCCAGGGCGGCGGCCAAGCGGTCCTTCTGCGAGTCGTCGAGCGGGATGACGGAGCGGACTTCGGCCACAGCCTGCGACCGCTCCTCGGCCGCCCGCTCCACCAACCGGTCGATGATGGCGGGCAGGTCCTTGCTGCGACCCGAGCCCACCACGAACGAGACGAGCGCGGTGGTGACGTTCGACGCCCGGCTGCCGAGGAGGTCCTCGACGATCCCCTGCCGCCGCTCGACCGGGACGGCCTGGTCGGTCAGCGTGGAACGCAGCTCGTCGGAGCCCTCGATGGTGCGGGCGACCCGGAAGAGCTCTTCCTCGACGCGGTCGAGGGAACCCTCGGCCCGGGCCACTTCGAAGAGCGCCGCCGCGTAGGCGTCGATGCGATCGGCCATCAGCGCTGCGACCCCACCTGCTCGATGTACCGCTCGATCAGGGCGATGTTGGTGTCGCGGTCGAGGTTGGCCTCCACGACCTTCTCGGCCAACTCGATGGCCAGGCCGGCGACCTGCTCGCGCAGTTCGCCCATGGTGCGGTCGCGGGCGGCGTTGATGTCGTCCTGCGTCCGCTGCTTGAGCTCGGCCACCTCGGCCTCGGCCCGCTGCATGAGGTCGCGCCGCAGCTGGTCGGCCGTCTGACGGGCCTCCTCGATGATGCGGTTCGACTCGTTGCGAGCGTCGGCCAACTGCCGCTGGTACTCCTCGAGGATCGTCTGGGCTTCGGTCTTCACCCGCTCGGCGTCATCCAAGTTCTCCCGGATGCGGTCGGTGCGGGCCTGCATGCCCTTGGCCACCGCCGGATAGGCGAACTTGTACATGAGGCCGAAGAGGATGGCGAACGACAGGGCGCCGAACACCAACTCGTTGGTCGCAGGCAGGATCGGGTTGGGTGCCTCGTGGCACTCCTCCGCGGTTCCCCCGCCTTCGAGGATGTGGATGCACTCCTCGGCCGCGTGGTCCTTGGGGCCGGTGCCGTCGGTCTCCTCCGCCCCGGCGGGCGCGAACCCACCGAGGACGAAGGCACCGGCCAGCAGGACGCCGGCGGCGAGCTTGCGGAATCGCATGACGGTTCTCCTAGGCGAACTTGAGGAGGATGAACACGACGAAGCCGATGAGGGCGAGGGCCTCGGTGAAGGCGATGCCCAGGAACATCGTGGTGCGGACCATGCCGGCGGCCTCGGGCTGACGGGCCATGGCCTGGACCGACTGGCCCACCAGGTAACCGATGCCGATGCCGGGGCCGATGGCCGCGAGGCCGTAGGCGAAACCGGCCGAGATCGCTTCGCCGAACGCGATCTGGTCTTCGCCGGCGACCTGTGCGAGGAGTGCGGGAAGTGCCATTGGTGTCTGAGCCTCCTTGGCTGTCAGTGCTCGGGGTGCATAGCGCCACCGATGTAGACGGCGGCAAGGATCGTGAAGATGTACGCCTGCAGGAACGAGACCAGGATCTCGAAGCCGGTCAGGAACACGAGCATCACGAAGGGCAGGACGGTGACGATCTTCAACACGCCGGCGGCCTCGTACAACGCGGTGGCGAGAACGGCGAAGGTCACCAGCAGGATGTGGCCCGCCAACAAGTTGGCGAAGAGACGGACGGCCAGCGAGAAGGGCCGCACGACGAAGGTGGAGATGAGCTCGATGGGGGTGACCAGGATGTACAGCGCCTTGGGCACGCCCGGCGGGAACAGCGAGTTCTTGAGGTAGCCGCCCAGGCCCTGGTTGGCGATGCCGACGCCGTTGAAGATGAACCACACCAGGATGGCCAGCAAGGCGGGAAGGGCCATGCGGGCGGTGGCCGGCATCTGCACGCCGGGGATGATCTCGAAGATGTTGGCGAACAGGATGAACCAGAAGAGCGAGGTGAGGAACGGCATCACCCACTTCCGGTGCATGCCCTCCTCGCCCATGGTCTGGAGCACGATCCCGTCGCGCACGAAGTCGACCGACGCCTCGGCGATGTTCTGCACGCCCGTGGGCACCAGGGCTGCCCGGCTGCCCGCCACGAAGAAGATGATCAGGGTGAAGAGCATCGACAGCAGGCAGAGGGCGCCGACCTTGTTGAGGGCGTACCACTGGCCGTTGGCGAAGAAGTCGGGCCACTCGACGAGGTGGCTGATGGGCGGGAACTCCAGAGCAAGCAACTGCACCAGCTCAGTCCTTTCGGGGCTTCAGGCCGGGGAAGGCGAGTGAGGCGGACACGTAACGCATCTCCCACAGCAGGAGGCCGAGGTGGGTGACGATGAGGGCGAGGCCGAGAGGCCACAGTTCGACCCAGCCCATGTCCTTGACGGCGAGGACGGCGAGGGCGATGAGGCCGAGGCGGATGAGGTAGCCGAACAAGGCGGCACCCATGAGCAGGCCCAGCGAGATGCGGGCCGACCAGGCCAGGATGGCCGAGGAGAGGATGAGGTTGGCGACCACGATGGCGATGGCGTAGGCGGTCGACACCACGCCGTCGAAGCCCCAGCCCGCGGCGCCGAGGATGAGCAGCACCGGCACAGCGGGCAGGCCCCGCTTGACCATGTCGGTGACGATCTCGCGCTCGACGGCGGGGCCGTCGTCGCGGGTGGTTACCGCCGCGCTCACTGCTGGGCCGCCCACGGTCCGGCGGCTTCGTGGACCTTCATCTCGGCGTCGTAGCCGTACCACATGCGCACGAACATGCCGACCAGGGCGAGCAGCACGAGGACGATCGTCAGCACCGGCACGAGGTCGAAGCGGCGGTCGAGGGCGTAGCCGATGCCGCCGAAGACGGCGGGGGTGACCGCCAACTCGAACGCGCGCGACAAGCCGTTCCCGAACCCGTTGTAAAGGCCGCGTGCGTCGCGCTTGTCCAAAGCTCGGAATTGCCCTCGTGAGTGGCGGTGGAAGCGGCGTGGCGCAGGGGGCTCATGCCGCTTGTGAATGCGGTAGCAATCTACGAGAGCAGCCGGTCTGCCCGCAATTCCAACCCGGTTCTGGTGGGGGATCAGTTGGCGGAGCGGCGTTCCTCCAAGGGGACGACGGGGGCCAGCCCCTCCTCCACCTCGATCTCCGACTTCTGGCGGATGCCCGGGTGGAACAGCGTGTAGAGAGCCACGCCGAGGGCGGCCGCCGCGAAGGGGATCACCGCGTTGCCCTCGTTGGAGAAGGTGGGCATGAGCACGAGCCCCGACAGGATCGCCGTCCACGCCCACAGGATCAGCACCGAGCGGCGATGGCCGTGGCCCAGGCGCATGAGCCGGTGGTGCAGGTGCTCCTTGTCGGCCACGGCGAAGCCCGAACGGCGACGGGAGCGGCGCACGATGGCGAACAGGGTGTCGAAGATCGGCACGCCGAGGATGAAGAACGGGATGAAGATGGGGGCGAAGAAGAAGTAGGTCTGGCCGCTGAACTGATCGGCGGTGCGGCCGCCCACCACCATGGTCGAGGCCGCCATGAGCAGGCCGAGGAACAGCGCGCCGGCGTCGCCCATGAAGACCCGGGCCGGGTGGAAGTTGTGGGGCAGGAACCCCAGGCACACGCCGAGGGCGATGACCGCCACCAGCGGGCCGATGTTGTCGGGCGGCAGCAGCCCGTTGTCGAACAGGCGGTCGCCGTAGACGAAGAAGGCGGCGGCGGCGATGGCCACGATCCCCGCGGCCAGGCCGTCGAGCCCGTCGATGAGGTTGAGGGCGTTGGCGATGCCCACCACCCACAACACGGTGACCAGCGGCACCAGGTCGGCCGACAGCGAGACGAAGTCGGCGAAGGGGATGCGGAAGTAGAACATCGTCACGCCGAGGAAGTAGAGGGCGGTGCCCGCCAGCACCATGCCCGCCAACTTGGCGGGGGCCGAGACCTCCCGCAGGTCGTCGACCAGGCCCACGGCGAAGATGATCGAGCCCGCCAGCACCACCCCCAGGGGCTCGGACGAGCCCGAGAACACCGGGTCGAACTGGGGGAGCTGCCAGGCCACCGCCATGGCCACGAGGAAGGCGAAGTACATGGCCGCCCCGCCCGCCGTGGGCGTGGGCTTCTCGTGTACCCGCCGCCCGTCGGGCCGCACCACTGCGCCGATGCGCACGGCCACCCGCCGTACGACGAAGGTGGCGCCGTACGTCACCAGGGCGGCGACGGCCAGGACGATGGCGTATCCGAGCATCAGCCCCGGCTCAGGCCGGGTACGGGGTGAACTTCGAGCAGAGGACGTTGACCTCGCTGCGCACGGTCGCTTGTTCGTCTTCGTCGTCGACGTTGCGCAGTACCCGCCCGATGAGCGAGGCGATCTCGGCCATCTCCGGTTCGCCCATGCCCGCGGTGGTGACGGCGGGGGTGCCGATGCGCAGGCCGCTGGTGATGTAGGGCGGGCGCGGGTCGTTGGGAACGGTGTTCTCGTTGAGCGAGATGCCCGCCCGGTCGAGCCGGGTGCGGGCCTTCTTGCCCGACAGCTCGGGGTCGAACGAGCGCAGGTCGACGAGCATCAAGTGGTTGTCGGTCCCGCCCGAGACGAGCCGGAAGCCCTGCTCGGCCAGCGCCTTGGCCAGCGCCGCGGCGTTGCGTACCACCTGCGCCGCGTACTCCTTGAACTCGGGCTGGGCGGCCTCGTTGAAGGCCACCGCCTTCGCCGCGATCACGTGGTCGAGGGGGCCGCCCTGCAGGCCCGGGAAGACCGACTTGTCGATGGCCTCGGCGTAGTCCTTCTTGCACAAGATGGCGCCGCCCCGGGGGCCACGCAGGGTCTTGTGGGTGGTGAACGTCACGATGTCGGCATAGGGCACCGGGTTGGGGTGCACCCCGCCCGCGATGAGCCCGGCGATGTGGGCGGCGTCGAAGAGGAAGAGGGCGCCGATCTCGTCGGCGATCTCCCGGAACGGGGCCGGGTCGATGATGCGGGGGTAGGCGGTGGCGCCCGCCACGATCATCTTGGGCCGCTCGGCCTGGGCCACCTCGCGCACCTGGTCGAAATCGATGCGCTCGTCGCTCTCGGTCACGCCGTAGGAGACGAAGCGGTAGAGCTTGCCGCTGGCGTTGACCGGCGAGCCGTGCGTGAGGTGGCCGCCTTGGTCGAGGCGCATGCCGAGCACGGTGTCGCCCGGCTGCAGCAGCCCGAGGTAGACGGCCATGTTGGCGTTGGCGCCGGCGTGGGGCTGCACGTTGGCGTGCTCGGCCCCGAACAGGGCCTTGACCCGCTCGCGGGCCAGTTCCTCCACCTCGTCGATGACCTCGTTGCCGCCGTAGTACCGCTTGCCCGGGTAGCCCTCGCTGTACTTGTTGGTCAGCACCGAGCCGGTGGCCGCGAGCACGTCGCGAGAGGTGAAGTTCTCCGATGCGATCAGTTGGATCGTCGTGTTCTGCCGCTCCAGCTCCCGGTCGAGGATGGCGAACAGTTCCTCGTCACGCTTCATACGTCTTTGTCTCCCTCGTTCTCGCGTTGCCCCAGCCCACATCCACCAAGCGGTCGACAAGCGCGGCGATCTCTGTCGCCGTGCGCTCGAAGACCGAATCGTTCATCCCGATCGGGTCGGCCACGTCGTCGTCGGGCGACTCACCCAACAAGTCGACGCGGTTGCGCCCGATGTGGACCTTCTCCAACCACTCCTCGAACGACTGCCCCGGGGTGCGAGGCCCGACCTGCTCGCCCCGTCGCACCAGCTCCTTGAGCGTGAAGGTGCGGGGCCACGCCGAAGGCTGCAACACGAGCGCCTCGCGCACGTGCTCCCTCGCCATGCCGAGGACCAGGTCGGCTTCGTCGATCACCTGCGCGCTGAGATGCCTGCTGCGGTGGGCGGTCACGTCGAGGCCGCGGGACCGCAGCGCGGCCACGGTGCCCGACGCCACGGCCAGGCCGTCGCCGCGCAGCCCGGCCGAGGAGACGCGCGGCAACTCACCCACGTCGAGCAGACGGCGGCGGAGCAGCGCCTCGGCCATGGGCGAACGGCAGATGTTGCCCGTGCACAGGAGGAGGATGTCGATGGGGTCGAGTCTACCGGTGGCCTCCGCGTAGCCTCCGGGACATGGCCCTCGACCCCCGCACGCCAGTGATCGTGGGGGTGGGCCAGAGCGTGCGGCGGCCCACGGTCGACGAGTTGGAGGGGGTGGCCGAGCCCGCCGAGATGATGGCGGAGGTGCTGCGGCTGGCGGGCGACGCCCGGCTGCTGGCGGCGGCCGACTCCGTGCGCGTGGTCGAGTCGGTGTCGTGGCACTACTCCAACCCGGCCTTGGCCGTGGCCGAACGGGTGGGTGCGTCGCCTCGCGACACGGTGCGCACGACGACCGGCGGCAACTCCCCGCAAATGCTGGTCAACGACACGGCGGCGGCCATCGCCCGGGGCGAGCTCGACGTGGCCGTGGTGGTGGGCGCCGAGGCCGTCTACACCCGCTACCTGGCCCGCAAGGCCAAGGTGTGGCTGCCGTGGTCGGTGCAGGACTCGGCGGTGACGGCGCCCCGGGTGCTGGGCGTCGACCTGCCCGGCAACAACGACATGGAACTGGATCGCGGGTTCGTGCTGCCGACGCAGGGCTACCCCATGCTGGAGAACGCCTTGCGGGCTGAAGCGGGCGAGTCGATCGACTCGCACCAGCAGCGCATCGCCGCCTTGTGGGCGGGCTTCTCCGAGGTGGCGGCCGGCAACCCCTACGCCTGGTCGCCCACAGCCCGCACGGCCGACGAGATCGCCACGGTCACCCCCGACAACCGCATGGTCGGCTTCCCGTACCCGAAGCTGATGAACGCCAACATCCAGACCGACCAGGCGGCGGGGCTGATCCTGTGCTCGGTGGAGGCGGCGCGTCGCTACGGCGTGCCCGAAGACCGCTGGGTGTTCCCCTGGTTCGGCGGCGACGGGCACGACACGTGGCACCTGTCGGAGCGGGAGTCGCTGACTGCATCGCCGCCGTTGCGACGCTTCGAGGTGCCCGCGGGCGACATCGCCCACGTCGACATCTACTCGTGCTTCCCCTCGGCGGTGCAGATCGCCGCTCGGGAGTTGGGCTTCGAACTCGACCGGCAGTTGACGGTCACGGGCGGGCTGACGTTCGCGGGCGGACCTGCCAACAACTACGTGACCCACTCCATCGCCACCATGGTCGACGTGCTGCGGGCCGACCCCGGGTCGCTGGGGCTGGTGACGGCGGTGGGTTGGTACCTGACCAAGCACGCCGTGGGCATCTACTCCACCACGCCGCCGCCCGACGGGTTCCGCCACATGGTGCTGGGCGACGACATGCCGTCGCGGGAAGCGGCGGCGTCGTACGAAGGCGACGTGGAGATCGAGACGTACACCGTCATGTTCGACCGCGAGGGGTCACCCGAAACAGGGCTCTACGCCCTGCGCCTGCCCGACGGCCGCAGGGCCTGGGGCCGATCGGGCCCGGTCGACGTGGGTGAGGAGCTGTGCGGCCGCCGGGTGCGACTGGCCGCCGACGGGACCGTCAGCCTCTGAGAACTCGGGGCTCAGACCCTGTGCAGTCAAGGACGGTCGAGGGGGTGCCGTTGCACGTACCGCCGTCGACCACGAGCACGTCGAGCACGGCCCGCACCTCGTCGGCCGTTGTGCACGGCGGATGTCCGTGGAGGTTGGCGCTGGTCGACGCCAGCGGGCCGACCCGGCGGGCCAACTCCCGGGGGACGGGGTGGTCGGGCACTCGCAGGCCGATGGTCTCGGTGTGGGTGCCGAGGTTGGCGGTGACGTGCTCGGCTCGGCGTACCACGAGGGTGAGCGCTCCCGGCCACTGCTCGGCCTGTGGCGGCAGCGGTTCCGCGCAGAGCGACTCGGCCTGCGCCCGCCCGAAGACGAGCACGGGCAGGTCGACATCGGCGGGCCGCTGCTTCACGTCGAAGAGCTTGGTCGAGTGGTCGAGCATGGCCACCAGCCCGTAGACGGTGTCGGTGGGCACGGCGACCACTTCCCCCCGCCGCAACGCCGCCTCCACCAGGTCAAGGGCACTCACGACGACAGCATCGGCGAACGCCGATTCCGCTCAGCGCTCGCCGCCGGGTGGCGGGAGGGGAGGGGCCCGGCCGTGCGGCGGCACGGCC
>DATLNE010000017.1 GCA_035536915.1 Acidimicrobiales bacterium | reverse complement strand
GTCGTTTGCCGCACCAGAAGGCGTCGGCAACGACATGGCCAGGGCTGCAGCAACGAGGAAGCCGAGCCTGAGCGGGCGCATGTGCCCATTGTCGCGGGCCTTCCCGCCAATGCCGCCGCGCGGTCAGAGGCGGCGAAGAACGGTTACGACCTTGCCGTAGATCGTCACCTCCTTCGGATCGAACTCCATGGGCGCGAGGCGCTCGTTGGCCGGGAGGAGGACGACCTTGTTGCCCTTGCGCGAGAACGTCTTCACCGTGGCTTCGTCGCCGGGGATGCCTGCGACCACGACGTCGCCCTTCTTGGCGTCGGGCTGCTGGCGGGCCACCACGTAGTCGCCGTCGAAGATGCCGACGTCGATCATCGAGTCGCCGCGGACCCGCAGCATGAAGAGCTGGCCGTCGCCGGTGAAGTCGGCGGGCAGCGGCATCAACTCCTCGATGTTCTCCTCGGCCAGCACATCGGTGCCTGCAGCCACGTCGCCCACCAAGGGCACATGCTGCACCGGCCGCCGCTCGACGGGCGTGCTGCTCGACGGGTCGTAGCGCACCTCGATGGCACGGGGCTTCGTCGGGTCACGGCGCAGGTACCCGAGGCGCTGCAGCGTGCCCAGGTGGGAGTGGACCGTGGAGGAGGAGGTCAGCCCCACCGCTTCGCCGATCTCGCGCACCGACGGTGGGTAGCCGCGGTCGCGCAGGTGCTCCGCGATGAACTCGAGGATTTCCCGTCGCTTGCCGGTCAGCACATCAGCCATGCCACGCCCCTTCACTGGCGAACAGGTGTTCGAGGAAAAAGTAGCACGGCGACCGGCCGATGGCAAACATCTGTTCGACTTTTTCTTGACGGGAACAAGTGTTCGTGATTAGGTAGACGAGCCGAACGTGTGTTCGCCGGAGGGAGGGCGGACCGGTGGACTCACGATCGGCCCAGTTCATTGTCACACCCCCTCGTCATGATCGAACTCATGCGAGATCGAGATGGGAGTTCGGTGATGGTTGCAGTGGCGTACCCGATGCCGGGTCTACCGAAGGCAGGCAGGAGCACCCGGCCCGCTGTCGGCGCGGCCCGGGTGCCGGTGCGCCCGCGGGTTACTCCTGCGAGCTACCGCCGCCGTCGGGTGGGGGTGGGGTCGCTCGTCCTGACGATGCTCCTCGCAGGGCGAGTGGTGGTCGGCTCACTGGGGGGCGGACCCCTCTCCGCCCCCGAGCCGACGTCACCGGTGCTCATCACCCAGCAGGTGCACGTCGTGCAGCCTGGCGACACCTTGTGGACGATCGCCCAGCGACTCCAGCCTGAAGGCGACGTGCGCCGTCTGGTGCACCAGCTCTCGGCGCAACGGTCGGGTGCGGCGCTGCAGGTGGGGGAGAGGATCACGCTGCCGTGACCAGGGCCATGGCGGGAGTAGCGTCGCAGGCATGCGGTGCCCATCGTGTGCGAGCCTCGACGACAAGGTCGTCGACTCGCGCCTGGCCGACGACGGGGCAGCCATCCGTCGGCGCCGTGAGTGCCTTACCTGCAGCAGGCGTTTCACCACGTTCGAGCGAGTCGAGGAGGTCGCGCTTGTCGTCGTGAAGCGATCGGGGCATCGTTCCCCCTTCGATCGGGCCAAGATCGTCGGCGGCCTTCGGGCTGCCGCCAAGAACCGGCCGGTGTCGGACGACCAGCTCGAGGCGCTGGCCGCCGAAGTAGAAGAAGCCCTACGCCTGGAGGGGCCGGAGCTCACCAGCCAACAAATCGGCCTGGCCGTCCTCGAGCGGTTACGGGTCCTGGATGACGTCGCCTACCTGCGCTTCGCCAGCGTCTACAAGGGTTTTGAGGACGTTGGCGACTTCGAGCGAGAGGTGGGCCTGCTCACAAAATCGACGGAGCCGAAGCGGCCCGACTGAAACGCCTCAGCCGGGGACGACCACCTCGGCGGTCACGGGGGCGATTCCCGTGATCCCGAGCGCGGTCGCCGCAGCGTGACTCAGGTCCAACACTCGTCCCTCGATATAGGGACCACGATCGTTCACGAGCACGAGCACGCGGGCTGCTCCTCTGCTCACGACGAGGAAGGTGCCGAGCGGGAGCTCCTTGCTCGCCACGGTGAACGCCTCCTGGTCGTAGATGGCCCCGCTTGCCGTCGGGCGCCCGTCGAATCCGGGGCCATACCAGGACGCAATGCCTTCCACCCGTGTGCCGGTCGCCCGCAGGCCGGCAGGGAGGGCATTGCCTGCAGGGAGGGGCCCGAAGGGCCACTGCTTCATGATCTCTCGCTGCCGCTCCGTGGCCCGGCGGTGGCGGGGGACCAGAGCATCGGGGTCCAGCGGGCTGGGGCTGTAGCCCTCGGGCGCGCTCGTGCCGGCGCGAGCGCGTCCCCGGGCTGCGGCCAACTCCGCCTCACGGGCGGCCTGTGCCTTGGCCCGGGCTTCGTCGGCCCGCCGTTGCTCCAACGCCCGCTGGGCGTCTTCGGCAGCGATGGTGGCGTCGAGGCGGGTGCGGGCCTCGTCCAACTCCTTGGCCAACCGCCGGTGGTCGCCGGCGGTCTCTTCGGCGCGCCGTTCTTCGGCCTCGGCGGCTCCAGCAGCCTGGCGATGGCCGGTGATGAGCGCCTGCTCCTTGGCTGCCGCGATCTCCAGATAGGCCGCTGGGGCCCCGTGGCCGGTGCCAGGCCCGCCGATGCGGCCCCCGTTCATATAAGCGACCACGGCCCGTTCACGCAGCCGCGCTCGGACGTCGGCCAACCGCTGGGCGGCGGCCTGCTGGCGGAACTGGGCGGCCACCACATCGGCCTCGTGGTCGGCGACCTCGTCGGTCAACGCGGCGATGCGATCGAGCAGGGTGGCGCGCTCGGAGCGCGCATCGGCGGATGCCGGTGCGCTGGGCGTGGCGGCGAGCAAGAGGGCCGCAGCCACGATGGCGGCGAGGGCGCGTCCCATCGCTAAGGTTCGTCGGCGCACGAACGGGGTGTGCTTGAGCGGTTTCGACCGAGTTGGAGGTGGCGGATGCGAGTTGGGGTCCTGACCGGCGGGGGCGACTGCCCCGGGCTCAACGCGGTGATCCGCGCCGTCGTCCGCAAGGGTGAGCGTGAGTACGGCGACGAGCTCATCGGCTTCACCGACGGCTGGAAGGGCGTCATCGAGAACCGCACCATGCCGCTCGACGTGGAGCGCTGCCGAGGCATCCTCCCCAAGGGCGGCACCATCCTCGGTTCGTCGCGCACCAACCCCTTCAAGGTCGAAGGCGGCGTGGAGCGGGCCAAGCAGAGCTTTCAGGACAACAACCTCGACGCCCTCATCGCCATCGGCGGCGAGGACACGCTCGGGGTGGCCAACAACCTGGCGGCCGAAGGCGTGCAGGTGGTCGGCGTCCCCAAGACCATCGACAACGACCTGTCGGCCACCGAGCTGACCTTCGGCTTCCACACCGCCGTCCAGATCTGCGTCGACGCCATCGACCGCCTGCACACCACCGCCGAGTCCCACGACCGGGTCATGGTGTGCGAGGTCATGGGCCGCCACGCCGGCTGGATCGCCACCTACGCGGGCATCGCCGGCGGGGCCGCCGAGATCCTCATCCCCGAGGAGCGCTTCGACATCAACGAGATCGCCGAGCGCATCAAGCATCGTCACGACAAGGGCCGCTACGCCTCCATCATCGTGGTGGCCGAGGGCGCCCAGCCCGCCGAGGGCACGATGGCCCTGGTTTCCAAGGAGGTCGACCAGTTCGGCCACGTCCGCCTGGGCGGCATCGGCAACCTGGTGGCAGAGCAGATCGAAGCGCTCACCGGCTTCGAGACCCGGGTGACGATCCTCGGCCACATCCAGCGAGGCGGCACGCCCACCGCCTTCGACCGGGTCCTGGCCACCCGCTTCGGCATCGCCGCCATCGAGGCCGTGCACGACGGCGCCTTCGGCCACATGGTGGCGCTGCGGGCGGGCGACATCGTCCGGGTCCCGCTGGCCGAGGCCGTCACCGAGCTCAAGACCGTCGACCCCGAGCTGTTCCGGCACGTCGCCGTCCCCTTCTTCGGCTGACCCCGAATGCCCCGCCCGGCGGCGGGGCACGATGGCGTCATGGCTTCGGCTTCGACACCTCAGCGCTCGGTCCTGACCACGGGCGCCAACTCCGGCATCGGCCTGGCCACGGTCATCGAGCTGGCCCGGCGGGGCTACCACTCGATCGGCTCCGTCCGCTCCGAGCAGAAGGCCGAACTGGTGGCAAAGGCGGCCGCCGACGCGGGCGTCGAGGTGTCGACAGTCCTGCTCGACGTCGCCGACGCCGCCCAATGCGAACAAGCGCTGGCAGGCCTGCGCCTCTACGGCCTGGTCAACAACGCCGGCTACGCAGTGACTGGCGCCATCGAGGACGTGCCCGACGAGGAAGCCCGCAACATCCTCGAGACGATGGTCGTGGCCCCCATGCGCCTCGCCCGTCTTGCCCTGCCCGCCATGCGAGAGGACGGCGGTGGCCGCATCGTCAACATCTCGTCGATCGCAGGCCGGGCCACCGCCCCCTTCGCGGGCTGGTACACGGCGGCCAAGCACGCCCTCGAAGCGGCCAGCGACGCCCTGCGCATGGAGGTCGCCAAGGACAACATCCGCGTCGTGCTCGTGGAGCCCGGCGGCTTCCGCACCGGCATCTGGGAGGACACCGAACGCGACGTGGCCAAACGCGAGGAGGCGGGAACCCGCTACGCCTCCTCCTACCGGCGCAGCCTGCAGGCCATCCGCCTGACCGAGCCGGTCATGGGCGACCCCGCCACCGTGGCCAAGGTCATCGCCTCGGCCCTCGACTCCCGTGCGCCCCGGGCCCGCTACCTCGTCGGCATCGACGCCCAGATGGCGGCCTTCGCCAACACCTTCACGCCCACGGCCGTCCGCGACCGCGTCACTCGCCTGTTCCTGGGCCTCTGAGGCCGTCGGCCGCCGCCAGCAAGGCCCGCAACGGCTCGAACAACTGGGGCGCAGCGGCCACCCACGTCCCGTCCGGCAACTGTTCGACCAAGGCGCCGGCCTCGGCCGCCACCAGCGAGCCGGCGGCGGAGTCCCACGGCGCCAGCCCCCGTTCGAAGAAAGCGTCGAGCCGTCCCAGCCCCACCCAGCACAGGTCCAGGGCCGCGGCCCCCGCCCGCCGGATGTCGCGCACCACGGGCAGCACCCGGGCCAGCAGCGCCGCCTGTTCGCCCCGGCGCACGGCGTCGTAGGAGAACCCCGTCCCCACCAGTGCAGTGGCCAAGTCGGGTGCGCCCGCCACCGCCAGCCGCTCGCCGTTGCACCACGCGCCCTGCCCCCGCACGGCGGTGAACGTCTCGCCGTGCACCGGGTCGTGCACCACGCCCACCGCCGACGCCCCCTCGACTTCGGCCGCCACCGACACCGCCCATGCAGGAAACCCGTACAGGTAGTTGGTAGTGCCGTCGAGGGGGTCGACCACCCACCGCACGCCCGACGTGCCGCCCGACGACGTCCCTTCCTCGCCGAGCAGGGCGTCGTCGGGCCGCGCCTCCCGCAGTGCGGTGACGACCAGCCGCTCGCTGGCCCGGTCCATCTCGGTGACCATGTCGGTGCGCGTCGACTTGGTCTCGACCGTCGTGCGCACCGAGTCGAGCCCGTCGAGCAACAGCGCACCGGCCCGGTGCGCGACATCGACGGCGAGTTCCAGAAGGGGCTGCAGGTCGTCCACCACGGCAGGTCTAGCCTGACCGCATGGGCGTGATCGACCTCCGCTCCGACACCGTCACCCGTCCCACCCCCGAGATGCGCCGCGCCATGGCCGACGCCGAGGTCGGCGACGACGTGTACGGCGAGGACCCCACCGTCAACGCCCTGCAGGACGCCTTCGCCGCCCGGGTCGGCAAGGAGGCCGCCCTCTACGTCCCCTCGGGCACCATGGCCAACCAGCTCGCCGTCCGACTGCTCACGACCGCGGGCACCACGGTGATCGCCGGCAAGCGCCAGCACATCGTCCTCTACGAGAACGGCGCGGCGGGCCGCAACGCGGGCGTGCAGTTCACCACCGTCGACGACGACGACGGCACCATCGACCCCACGGCCGTCACCGCCACCATCGCCGCCGCAGCACACCACCAGCCCACCCCGAGCCTCGTCTGCATCGAGAACACCCACATGCCCGCCGACGGCGCGCCATGGCCGCTCGACGCCATGCGGGCCGTCCGAGCCGCCGCCGGCGACCTGCCCGTCCACCTCGACGGCGCCCGCCTGTTCAACGCCGAAGTCGCCACCGGCATCACCGCGGCCGACTACGCCGCCAACGCCACCACCGTCATGTGCTGCCTCTCCAAGGGCCTCTGCGCCCCCGTCGGCTCCGTCCTCGCCGGCCCTGCCGACCTGATCGACGCCGCCCGCGGCGAGCGCCAACGACTCGGCGGCGGCATGCGCCAAGCGGGCGTGATCGCCGCCGCCGGGCTCGTCGCCCTCCAGGCCATGGTCGAGCGGCTGGCCGACGACCACGCCCGGGCCCGCCGCCTGGCCGACGCCGTGGCCGAACGCTGGCCCGACAGCGGCTGCGACCCCGCCCGCATCGCCACCAACGTCGTCACTTGGCACCATGCCGACCCCGACGCCGTCCTCGCTCACCTCGCGAGCGAAGGCGTCGCCGCAGGCACCATCGCCCCCGGGGTCCTGCGTTTCGTGACGCACCACGACATCGACGACGACGGCATCGAGCGCGCCCGCAAGGCCGTGGCCACCGCTCCGTAGGTCAGTCGAACTCCGGCTCGTAGGCGACGGTGGGCAACGCCCGGCCCCGGATGGGGAACTCGCCCGCTCGGCGCCACCACCGAGCTTCTTCGCCTCCGGCAGTCACCGCCGCCTCCGACGCCAGCACCCGGCAGTCGCGCTGCTTGGCGTGCTCGGTCAGCCGGGCCGCCTCGTTCACCGGGTCGCCGATCACCGTGTACTCGTAGCGCTGCTCGGCGCCCACGTTCCCCGCCACCACCGACCCGCACGACACGCCGATGCCCGCGTCGAGCGACGGGTACTCGACCCGCAGCCGCACCAGCGACTGGTGCAGCGCCCGGGCCGCCCGCAATGCCCGGGCCGCGTGATCCGGCTCGTCGATGGGGGCGCCGAACACGCACAACGCCCCGTCGCCTTCGAACTTGTTGACCCAGCCGCCTTCCGCCTCGACGGTCGCCACCACCGCCCCGAACAGGGCGTTGAGGGTGGCCACCACGTCGGCCACGGGCAGCCGCTGCGCCAGCGCCGTGGAGCCGATGAGGTCGACGAACAACGCCGACGCCGCCCGTTGCTCGCCGCCCAGCCCGGTGCGGTCGAGGGCTTGGCGAGCCACCTGCACGCCCACGTGGCGGCCGAACAGGTCGCGCAACTCCCGTTCCTCGCGCAGCCCCGCCACCATGCGGTTGAAGCCCGCCTCCAGCAACCCGACTTCGCCGCCGTCGTCGACCGGCACGGCCACGTCGAGGTCGCCTTCGCCGACCCGCCGCACCGCCCCCCGCATGGCCTCCAGCGGGTCGGCCACCGACCGCGCCGCGATGAACATGATCAGCCAGCCGATGACCAACCCGCTCACCGACAGGAACGCCATCGGCAGCCGGATGTCCTGGCGCCCGGCGAAGACCAACGACAAGCAGATGGCCAGGAACGGCACTCCCGAGCCCAGCGCCCACGACAGCATCAGCCGGGGCCGGATGCCGAGGTAGCGCTCACGGGCGGGCGGCTCACCCGCCAACGCCAAGGCGAAGGCGGGCCGCAGCGTGCGCTCCACCAACAGGAACGCCAACGCGCCGGTGATGAGCCCGCCGAGCTGGATGCCGATCCAGTTGCGAACGGTGGGCAGCCACGGCCGGTCGAGCACGAGCAGGTTGAGCACGGCGAACGGCACCGGGGCCAACATCCAGTACGCCAGCGCAGGACGCACGAGGCGCCATGGCGTCTGCAGCACCCGTTCCCGTTCCGAGGGATGCGGGGCCCGCCCTTCGAGCAGCCACGCCAACGAGCGCCGCAGGCGTCGATGCCCACGGCGGAACCCGTCGCCCATGGACAGCGCCATGAACACGGCGAACGTGGCGACGTAGGCCACGATGTGGTCGTCGGGCTGGGATTCCCCGGCGGCGTCCGGGCTCAGCCAAACGAGGTAGACGAACACGCCCAACGCCCCCACCAGGTTCGCCATGCCGAGGCGACCGAGCGTCGTCCACACCAGGGCCTCCGGGTCGTCGATGCCCGATTCGTCGGCGCGCACGAGCCCGACGGTACTCTCCGGCGCATGCCCGACCTCGTGGACGTCGTGCCGGCGCGGGCGCTGGCCGTCTACGCCCACCCCGACGACCCCGAGGTCTCCTGCGGGGGGACCCTCGCCCGCTGGGCGGCGGCGGGCGCCGAGGTGCACGTCGTCGTCGTCGGCCAAGGCGACAAAGGGTCGTCCGACCCCGCCGCCGACCCGGCCGCGCTGGCGCAGCGCCGGGCGGCCGAAGCAGCCGCGGCGGCGGCCGTGCTCGGCCTGGCCGGCCACCAACTGCTCGGCATCCCCGACGGCGAGGTCGACAACACCGCCGAGCTACGCCGCGCCCTCGTGGGCATCGTGCGCGACATCCGCCCCGAGATCGTCGTGTGCCCCGACCCCACTGCGGTGTTCTTCGGACGGCGCTACTTCAACCACCGCGACCACCGCGAGCTCGGGTGGGCGACGCTCGACGCGGTGGCGCCCGCAGCGGCCAGCCCCCACTACTTCCCCGACGCAGGCGCCGCCCACCAGGTGGAGGCCGTGTACCTCTCGGGCACGCTGGAGCCCGATGCCTGGATCGACATCAGCGACGCCGTCGACCGCAAGGCCGAAGCCCTCATGTGCCACGAGAGCCAACTGGGCGAGCCGGGGGAGTGGCTGCGCCAGGTGGTGCGCCAGCGGGCCGAGGAAGCGGGTCGCCAAGCCGGCGTCGACTACGCCGAGGGGTTCCGGCTGCTCCGGTTGGTCGACTGACGATGGCGGCGCGCATGTGCCGCTGGTGCGAGTCGCTCGTGCCGGACGAAGCCACGGCATGCCCGGCGTGCGGCGGGCTCGACCTCGACCCGGCTGGGGGGCAGTCGCCTGCAGGCGAGACCAACAGCTTGGCCGTCATCGCCTTCGTGCTCGCCGTGCTGTGGCTCGGAGGCCTCGCCTCGGCGGCCGCCGTCGTGCTCGGCGCCACGGCCAAGGCGCAGTTGGCCGAGCGGCACGAGCGCGGTGCGGGCTTGGCCGTTGCGGCCATCGTGCTCGGCACCATCGGCGTGGTCGTGGGCGCCGCCCTCTTCTTCGCCGCCATGGTGATGTCGATCTAGGGCGGGCTACTCCGGCTGGGGCTGTTGCTCCGCCTCTTTGATCGTGCGCCACTCGCCCATGGCCCGCAGGGTGAGCACGGCGACAACCGACACGCCGCCGCCTGCCACCAGCCCGCCCACCACCGCGCCTGCGCCGCCGATGGTCGTGCAGTTCTCGGTGCAGCCGATGCGCACGAACGACCAGCCGATGAGGGCCCCGCAGATCCCCGCCAGCAGGATGGCCCCGAAGGCCAGGGCGCGGGCCCGGGGGGAGGGGAGGGCGGAGAGCGGTCGTTCGTCGGCACGCATGAGCGGCGCCATCGTAGGAGAGGACGCACCCATGTTCCGCTTCGACCGCACGTGGCGGTTCCGCCTCCCGCCCGAAGACCTGTGGGCCGTGCTCGACCGCACACGCGAGTACCCCCGCTGGTGGCCGTGGCTGCGCCGCTTCGACGTGTCGCCCCCGGCGCTGGCACCGGGCACGGTGGCCACCTGCGCCATCAGCGCCCCCGTCGTGCCCTTCGGCATCCACTTCTCCGTCGAGGTGCTCGACGTGGTCCCCGCCCGCCGGATCGACGTGGCTGTGCGGGGCGACCTGGCGGGCGGCGCCTCCCTCCACCTGACGCCCACCGACGAGGGCACGGACCTGCGGCTGCAGTGGGCCCTCGACTTCTGCCACCCCTTGTTCGGCCCCGCCGCCCGGGCCGTGCGGCCGCTGGCCCAGCGGGGCCAGGACTGGGTGGTGGCCACCGGCGTGCTGCAGTTCCGCCGCCGCGCCCTCAGTCCTTAGCGAGGTCGCATACGACGCCGTCGGTGGCCCGCACCAGTTCGGCCGGTGCAACGGCGAAGTTCACGTTGGGCATGCCCGCCGCCGCCCACACCTCGTCGTAGGCCAGCAAAGCCTCGTCGACGAACACCCGCAGCTTGTTGCGGTGCCCGAACGGCGGCACCCCGCCGATGGGGAAGCCGGTGGCGGCCCGGGCCGCGTCGGCGTCGACCCGCCCGGCCCGAGCGCCGCCCGCGACAGCCGCCAGCTTGCGCTCGTCGAGTCGGTTGGGGCCGCTGACCAAGGCCACGACCACCTCGTCGTCGACGGAGAACACCAACGATTTCACGATGCGCCCGACTTCCACGCCTACTGCGGCTGCCGCGTCGGCGGCGGTGTGGGTCGACTCGGGGAACTCCCGGGGCGAGACCTCGACCCCCAAGGTCGAGGCGGCGTCGAGGAAGGCGGCGACGTTGCGGTGCACGGCCGAGCAGACTGCCAGAATTCGGGGCATGCGAGCATGGGTCGTCGCAGGGGGGCTGGTGGAGGGTCCGGACGGCCTGCTGCTCGTGCAGAACCGCCGCCGTGACGGCTCGCTCGACTGGTCGCCGCCCGGCGGGGTGATCGAGGTGGCCGACGGCGAGTCGGTGCGCGACGGCCTCACCCGCGAGGTCGAAGAGGAGACCGGCATCCGCGTCACCGAGTGGACGGGCCCGGTCTACGAGGTGGAAGCGGTGGCCGCCGAGATGGGCTGGACCATGCGGGTCGAGGTCCACCGAGCGGTCGCCTACGAAGGCGACCTGCGCATCGACGACCCCGACGGCATCGTCGTCGACGCCCGCTTCGTCGACGTGGGCGACTGCGCCGGGCACCTGGAGGCGTGCCATCCCTGGGTGCGCGAACCCTTGGGCGCCTGGCTGGCCGAGCGGTGGGTGGAGAGCCGGTCGTACCGCTACCGGGTCGACGGCGCCGACCGGCAGCGCCTGTCGGTCGTGCGGCTTTGAGCGAGGCCGAGCCGAGCATCCTCCACGTCGACATGGACGCCTTCTACGCGTCGGTCGAGATGCTGCGAGACCCGACACTGCGGGGCAAGCCGGTCATCGTGGGCGGGGCAGGCGACCGCGGCGTGGTCGCCAGTTGCTCCTACGAGGCCCGCGCCTACGGGATCTCCTCGGCCATGCCCTCGGTCCGGGCGCGGCGCCTGTGCCCGCACGCCGTCTTCCTGCACGGCGACTTCGACGCCTACGCCGAGTACTCCCGCGGCATCCACGAGGTGTTCGCCTCGTTCACCCCGCTGGTGGAGGGCATCGCCCTCGACGAGGCCTTCCTCGACGTGGCGGGCGCCCGTCGATTGTTCGGCTCAGGCGAGGCCATCGCCCATGCCGTCCGCCGCCGCATCACCGACGATCTGGGCCTCGACTGTGCCGTGGGCGTGGCCACCACCAAGCTGATCGCCAAGCTGGCCTCCAAGGCGGCCAAGCCCAAGGCCACCATGCAGGGCAAGGTCCCCGGCCCCGGGGTGCTCGTCGTCCGCCCGGGCACAGAGCTCGACTTCCTGCACCCGCTCCCCGTCACCGCCCTGTGGGGCGTCGGCCCCGCCACCGAGGAGCGGTTGCGACGGCTCGGCGTGCGCACCGTCGGCGACCTGGCGGCCGTCCCCCGCCAGACCCTCGTCTCGTCGATCGGGACCGCCCACGGCAACCACCTGCACGAGTTGGCCTGGGGACGCGACCCCCGCCCCGTCGAACCGGTACGTCCCACCAAGAGCATCGGCCACGAGGAGACCTACGCCGTCGACCTCGTCGACGCCGACGACCTCCACCGGGAGGCCGTGCGCATGGCCGACTCGGTGGCCACCCGCCTGCGCAAGAACGGCCTGGCCGGGCGCACGGTGACCCTGAAGGTCCGCTTCCACGACTTCTCGACGATTACCCGCTCGCACACCTTCGCCGCCGCCGTCGACACCGCCCCCGAGATCGCCCGGGCCGCCGTCGCCCTCGTCGAGCAGATCGACTCCACCCCTGGCATCCGCCTGCTCGGCGTGAGCATGTCGAACCTCATGGCCGGGGCCGCCCGGCAGCTCACCCTCGAAGACGCCGCCTCGCCCGCGTGGGACGAGGCGTCGCGGGCCGTCGACGCCATTCGCGACAAGTTCGGCGACCGGGCCGTCGGTCCCGCCGCCTTGGTCGAGGAAGAAGGACTGCGAATCAAGCGAAAAGGGGAACAGCAATGGGGACCGCGAGGAAAACGCGACCGGTAGAGCAGTGAATGGCGTGAAAACGACTGGAAGGCACGGGAGTGGCGCGTTGTCGACCAGTCAGGCGTGCGCGAAGATGGCAGGAAGCAATCGGGCGAAGGGGTAGTGGCCGTGCCGCTTTCAGAGGACGAGCAGCGCATCCTCCACGAGATCGAGCGGAGCTTCTACGAGAACGACCCTGCCTTCGCCCGCGGGGTCAGCGAGACCACGCTCTACCGCCACGCCGGGCGCAACCTGAAGTACGCGGCGGCCGGCTTCATCGTCGGCATGGTGGTGCTGGTGGCCTCGTTCGCCACGTCGCTCATCCTCGGCATGGTCGGTTTCCTCGCCATGCTGGGCAGTGCCTTCGTCTTCGAGCGCAACTTGCGCAAGATGGGCCGGGCCGGGTGGCAGCAGGTGACGCAGTCGATGCGCGACAAGGGCATCGGCGACGCCATGACCAACACCCGCACCCGCCTGCGCGACCGCTTCCGCAAAGACGAGAGCTGACCCGCTAGCGCCCCAAGCGCTTTCGCACCCTCGACACCAAGCTCGCCCGCGTGGCCCGCAGTTCGCTGGTGGGCAGCAACGGACGGGGGTCGATGCCCCGCCACACCCGCTGGCGCACGGTCGACCGCTCCTGCAAGGCCCGCTCGATGGTGGCGGCCGACGCCGTGGCCCGGCGCACCGTCTCGGCCGTGGGCGTGGTCGGCGCATAGCTGGCGATCGTGGTGTCGTGGGCCAGCTCGTGCAGCGCGGTGGTGGCCGGGACGGGCAGGGCGGCCGCCTTGGGGGCGCGCACCGCGTACTCGTCGATGGTCTCCGAGGGCCGCCGGGCGGCTCCCACCGAGGCCAGTGCCTCTTCCGCCTCCGTCCAGGCCACCAGCACCCGCCGGCTGACGTCGCCCGCCTCGGCCCGGCGTCGGGCTCGGCGCGAACGCTTGAGCAGCGGCACCCCGATCGCCGTCGCCGCCGCCACGACGAGGGCGGCCACCACGACCTGCACGAGAGGGTTGCGCAGGGGGGAGCGATCGGGCGCCTCAGGCGACGTGCTGACGTCGGTCTCGCCGTCCTCGGGGGTGGTGGCGGGCGTGTTGTCATCCGGGCCGGCCGGGGCGACCGTGGTGGTGGTGGTGATCGGCGCGGGCTCGGCCGGGTTGTCGAGCCGCGCCTGCTGGGGCGGTAGCTGCGTCCAGGTGGCGCCCGGCATGCCCCGGTCGGGCGTCGCCTCGAAGTACACCCAGCCGTAGCCGTCGATGTAGACCTCGGGCCAGGCGTGGGCGTTCAGGCCCCGCACGTGGTAGCGGCCTTCGGAATCGACCTCTCCCGGGGTGAACCCGACTGCCACCCGGGCGGGCAAGCCGATGGCGCGGGCCATCACCGCGAAGGCTCCGGCGAACTGCTCGCAGTAGCCCCGCCGGGACTCGAACAGGAACCGCTCCAGCGCCCGGCCGTCGTGGCCCGGGCGGGCTTTGAGGTCGTAGGTGAAGTTCTTCTGGAACCAGTCCTGCATGGCCTTGGCCTTGTCGTAGGCGGTGGGCTGGTTCCGTGTGAGGTCGACGGCCAGGCGTTGCACCCGGCCCGGGATGCTGGGCAGCTTCAGGTACTCGTCCAGCCGGTCGCCGGTGAGCGGCGGTGCGGCGTCGAGCTGGGCGGCCGTGGGGCGGGGCATCTCCGACGTGACTGTGTACGTGAAGCCGTCGGTGCTGGCTGCGTCGGTGATGAGGCTGCCGCTGTCCGCGTTGAAGCTGGCGTCGATGCCTTCGATGCGCGCAGGCCGGTAGGCAGCGGGCAGCCAGATCGACGACAGGGCGGTGATGGTGAACTCCTGTGTGAGTGTGGCTCGCTCGACTGTGACGGGCACGCCCTGCGGCAAGCCTCGCCCGACGTCGCGGTAGTTGTCCTTCGACTGCCAGATGTTGCCGTCGAACTCCTTGAGCGAGGTCAGCCGCCAGTACGCCGGTTGGTTCGAGCGCACTGTGAACAGCTCCACGTTGGACTGCTCCACCAGCCGGCCCCGGATGTCGACCAAGGGGCTGACCGTGGTGCGACTCGACGGCCCCGACCCGTCGGCGTCGCGCCAGGCGATGATCGGGTCGGCGTCGCTGCCCGGCAGGTTGGGGCCGAGCACCAAGGCGGCGACGATGGCCACGGTGCCGAGCAGCGCACCCCCTTGCAGCAGGGCGCCCATGCCCCCCTTGGCCCGGCTGGCGAACCACGATGCCGACTCCGTGGCCATGCCCGCTTGGTGCACGAGCAGGAACAGGAACAAGGCAGCCAGGTAGGCGGCGACCGAGAGGCCCCGGTAGTCGTCGGCCCCCAGGACAGCGGTGAACACGAACAAGGTGAACGAGGGGATGGCGGCCTCGAACACCGCCCGCACCCGGAAGGCGGCCCAGTCGGCCAGGAGGGCGGCGACCCCGATGCCGAGGGCGCCTGCGAACAGGAAGCCTTTGCTCGCCGGGGCGGGGGCCACGACGGTGGCGAAGTCGGTCCATGCCAGCCGGCACGCGTCGACGATGGCGTTGAAGGTGCCGCTCCACGGGATGCCGAAGGCCGTGGTGTGGGGGAAGATCGTCCACGCCGCCACCACCAGCACGCCGACCAGCGACAGCGGCAGGGCGACGGGCAGCGAGATGTCGTAGCGCCGGCTCAGCCAGGCCAGCCAGTGGGCGACGAGGGCAGCGGACAGGAAGGGGACGAGGAAGTCGCGGTTCTCGAACAGTCGGCCCATGCCCACCGCCGTGGCCACGGTGAGCACGGTGAGGGCGATGGTGGCCGACGCCGTGGGGTCGGCCTGGCGGCTGGTCGCAGGCGCAGTTGCCGTCGACGTCGTCCTCGTCATCGTCGACCTCCCGTGGCGGCCCGGGCCGGGCCCGTGGCCGTCTGCAGCGCTTCCGACCACGCGGCCGGGAACGGCTTGCCCGCGCCGATGCGGGCCACCATGTTGAGCGGGGGGAGCGGGCGTTGCGAGGGGCGCTGGCCGGGCGGCGTGCGCTCGAAGGCGCTGCGCTCGATGAGCACCAGCGACAGCAACCCGAACCGGCCCCGGAGGCGGGCGATGCCGTCGAGGTCGGCGTTGTCGGCCGCCGCCGTGGTCACCACCGACAACGCGCCACCGTTGCCCTGGCGGCGCAGGCGGGCCAGGAACGGAGCCAAGTGGGCGCCCCGTTCCAAGGTGGCTCCGGCCAGGTGCTCGAGCACGGCCTCCACGTGGGCGTGGCCCGCAGCGAAGCCGGAGTCCATTCCGTCGGTGGCCAGCAACCGGATGAGCGACCGACGTTTGTAACAGGCGCTGACGATCGAGGCCGCCGCCGAGACGGCGATCTCCAGCGACTCGGGCGTGTGCACGCCCTTGCGCAGGTCGAGCAGGACGGTGGCCCGGCCCTGCCAGGGCATCTCCTCCTGGCGGATCATCAGCTCGTCGAGCTTGGCGGTGGCGCCCCAGTGCACCCGACGGAGGTCGTCGCCCTCCTCGTAGTCACGCAAGCCGTAGAAGTCCTCGCCGCTCTGGCTGATGGCGTTGTGGCGAGCGGCCCCGGCGTGGGGATCGTTGCCCTGGCTGAGCGGCAGCGGCTCGACGTCGTCGATGTGGGGGTAGACCGTGAGCTTGGTGAGCGCCGCCGCCTCGGTCGTTGCCTGGGCCAGGCCGAACGGGTCGGACAACTGCAGCTGCAACGGGCCCAAGTCGAACACGCCTCGGCGGTCGGTGGGCAGGCGGTAGGCGGCACGGGCTGTCTCGCCGGGGCCGAGCGGCGCCAGCAGCAACCGGGCCCAGCGGCGGCCGTTGTCGAACGGGTCGCGGGCCGACAGCACAGGCGAGCGACGGAAGGCCACGTTGCGCACCGTGAGTTCCACGCGACTGGCGGTGCCCGCGTGCACCCGGGGCGGACGCAACTCGCGGGTGGCTTCCAGCTTGAAGGTGGTGAGGCGCACGTAGGCGAGGGCGGTCACGGCCAGGACCAAGGCGGCGGCGGCCAGGGCGAAGAGCTCGGCCAGGCCCAGGAGGCGGCCGGCCACGGTGAGCACGACCGAGCCGGCGACGAGCAGCCACCCCCGCCGGGTGAGCACCGGTTCAGCTCCTCCCGGTGGGCACGGGCACGGCGTCGAGCACTTCCTCGAGCACCTCGGCCGCGCCCATGCCGCCGATGGAGGCCTCGGGGGTCAGCACCAAGCGGTGTTCGAGGACAGGCCCGGCGACCGACTTCACGTCGTCGGGGGTCACGAACTCCCGGCCTGCCGCGGCGGCCCGGGCGCGGGCAGCGCGCTGCACGGCGAGGGTGGCCCGGGGCGAGATGCCGAGGGCCAGGCTGTTGTGCTTGCGGGTGGCCTCGGCCAGGTCGACGAGGTAGCCCTTGATGCTGGGCGCCACGTGCACGGCTCGGGCCACCGATGTCATCGTCACCACGTCTTTGCCGGTGGCCACCGGTTCGAGCTCGTCGACGGCGCTGGCGCCGCCGTGGGTGTCGAGCATCTCGATCTCGGAGCGGCGGTCGGGGTAGCCCATGCGGATGCGCATGAGGAAACGGTCGAGCTGGCTCTCCGGGAGCGGGTAGGTGCCCTCGTGCTCGATGGGGTTCTGGGTGGCGATCACCATGAACGGCGTGGGCAGCGAGTAGGTGGTGGCGTCGACCGTCACCTGCTGCTCCTCCATGGCCTCCAGCAGGGCGGACTGGGTCTTGGGCGAGGCCCGGTTGATCTCGTCGCCGAGGACCACGTTGGCGAAGATGCCGCCGGGGCGGAACTCGAAGGTGCCCTTGGCCCGGCTGTAGACGTTGACGCCGGTGACGTCGGAGGGCAGCAGGTCGGGGGTGAACTGGATGCGGTGCCAGTCGACGCCCAGCGAGGCGGCCAACGACTTGGCCAGGCTGGTCTTGCCCACGCCCGGGACGTCTTCGATGAGGAGGTGCCCTTCGGCCACCATGCACACCAATGCCAGGCGGATTGTGGCGTCTTTGCCCTGAATGACCCGCTCGACGTTCTCGACGATGGCGTCGAACACCTCGGCAAACCCGGCCTGGTTGCGGGCCGCCGCTCGTTGTCTGGCCAACGCCGTCTCCTCATTCCGCGCAAATAGGCTTGCCAAGCGTACCGGCCGGCCCACGACTAGACACTCGGGCCGTGGACGACTCGGTGGTGCTGGCGGTCGACATCGGCGGCACGAAGCTGGCTGCAGGCCTGGTCACCTCCGATGGGGTGGTGCTCGATGCCCGCTCGGCGCCGACGCCGTCGACCAACGTCTACGACGTGCTGGCTTCGCTGGTGGTTCCGCTCGTACCTGCCGCGCAGGTATGCGGGGTGGGGTGCGGCGGGCCGATGACGTCGAGTGGCGAGGCCGTGTCGCCGCTGAACATCCCGTCGTGGCGGGCGTTCCCGCTGCGTTCGTCGTTGGCGGCGCTGACCGGGCTGCCGGTGTTCGTCGACAACGACGCCAAGGCGCTGGCGCTGGGCGAGGGCTGGGTCGGGGCCGCTCGGGGGGTCGACGACTACCTGGCCATGGTGGTGTCGACGGGCGTCGGTGGCGGCGTCGTCCTCAACGGGCGGCTGCTCGACGGGGCCTCGGGCAATGCCGGCCACATCGGCCACCTGATCGTGGAGCCGGGCGGGCGCGTGTGCGCGTGCGGCGCAGCCGGTTGCCTGGAGGCGGAAGCCTCGGGCACAGCCATCGCCGCCATGACGGGCCGGCCTGCGGCCGAAGCAGGCCCTGCGGTGGTGGAGCGCACGGGGCGGTTGGTGGGGCGAGCCGTGGCGTCCGTCTGCAACGTGTTGGACCTGCGCCTGGCCGTCGTCGCCGGCTCGGTGGCGTTGGGCTTCGGCGAGCCGTTCTTCGCCGCCGCCCAAGCCGAGCTCGACGCGCTGTGCCGGCTCGACTTCTCCCGGGGCGCCCGCATCGTGCCCGCGGGCCTGGGGGCGGACGGGCCGCTGGTCGGTGCCGCCGCTGTCGCCCGGCGGAACACGGAGCAGGGGTGACGCTGTCACCCGTCGAATGCAGCGAGTTCGTACCCGTTTCCAAAGTGCTGGGGGAAGAGAAATGCGCCGAATCCTGATGGTTGTAGCGATCGCGGCCGTGGCCGTGGGGGTGAGCACGCCCGCCGGGGCGGTGTCGACATCGTGCACCAAGCCGTTCGTCGTGGCGGGCCAGAAGACCGTGGGCATCAGCCTTGACGTGACAACGCCGACAGCACCTACTGCCGCCGTGTGCATCCACCCGGACAACACACAGCGGTTCGAGATCGGCGGCAGCCCCGCCGTCTACGCCTACGGGACCAGCGGGGCCATCGGTGGCGCCTACGGCTATCTGTGCTGGCACGAGGGCTCGACATACACCTGCGCCCAAGCGGGCGGCGTCGGGGGCGCCTTCAATTCGGCTCCCTGGGGCGATGCCGTTTCTGTCTTCCTGATCCCGTCGGTGTGCGAGCACCACTCGTCGTACACGTTCCAGCACTGCTTCGCCGTGTTCCTGTTCGGCGGGGCCGACGGTCCCGTGTTCGGTCCGCTGGGCGGCGCAGGCGGCGGCGTCTTCGTGTGCGAGGACACCGGCTATTGGTTCTACTGCCCGGTGATGCTGTCCGAGTGGGTGCCGTAGAGAAGATGACGGGCTGGGCTTCGGCGGTTACCGAACGGTAACGTCTACGACATGGACGTTCGTTACTCCGCCGAAGCCGAGGCCTACCGCGAGAAGGTCCAGGCTTTCTTGGCCGAGCACCTCCCCGCCGACTGGCAGGGCATCGGGGCCCTCGACAAAGAGGCCGCCGACCGCTTCAGTTCCGAGTGGCGCACAGTCCTCTACGAGAACGGCTACCTGGCCGTGTCGTGGCCGCAGGAGTACGGCGGCGCCGGGCTGAGCCCGCTCGAGCAGGTCATCCTGGCCGAGGAGTTCGCCAAGGCGGGCGTGCCCCAGGGCACCATGAACGACGTCTTCTCCATCCAGATGGTCGGCAACACCATCGTGCAGTGGGGCACCGAGGAGCAGAAGCGCCACTTCCTGCCCCGCATCCTCTCGGGCGCCGACGTGTGGTGCCAGGGCTACTCCGAGCCCAACGCCGGGTCCGACCTGGCCAACCTCGGCTGCCGGACGGAGCTCGACGGCGACGAGTGGGTCATCAACGGCCAGAAGATCTGGACGTCCGCCGGCCACTTGGCGAACTGGATCTTCGTGCTCGGCCGCACCGACCCCACGGCGTCGAAGCACCGCGGCATCACCTTCCTGCTGTGCCCCATGGACCAGCCGGGCGTCGAGGTGCGGCCCATCCAGATGATCTCGGGCGAGTCCGAGTTCAACGAGGTCTTCTTCACCGACGCCCGCACCCCCAAGGAGAACGTGGTCGGTGAGGTCAACGGCGGCTGGGCCGTGGCCATGACCCTGTTGGGCTTCGAGCGGGGCGAGGCGGCCGCCGTGCTGCCGGTGCGCTTCCGCACAGAGATCGACCGGCTGCTGGAGCTGGCCCGCGATCGAGGCAAGGCGGGCGACCCGCTCGTCCGCCAGCGGCTGGCCTGGTGCTACAGCAAGGTCGAGATCATGCGCTACCTCGGCATGCGGGCGCTGACCGCCTGGCTGGGTGGCGGCCATGTCGGCCCCGAGGCCGCCATCACCAAGCTCTACTGGAGCGAGTACCACCGCACAGTGACGGAGCTGGCCGTCGACATCCTCGGCCTCGAAGCGCTCGTGCCGACCGGCAAGGCACCGACGAACGCCTTCCAGGCCGACGACCCCGGCGCGCCCAACTCTTCGGCGTCGTGGGTGGGCACGTTCCTCAACGCCCGGGCGGGGACGATCTACGCGGGCACCTCGCAGGTGCAGCGCAACATCATCGGCGAACTGGTCCTCGGGCTGCCCAAGGAGCCCAAGGCCGACACCGGCCCCTGGAACGAGACCGTCCGCCGCTAGCCAAGTCCCGTCCCGAGTACATAGCGCGTCAAAATGAAGCGCTATGTACTCCAGAGTGGTGGGGGCGGTGGCGGTGCGGCCGCAGTTGTGGTGGACCGCCGTCGTGCAACTGTTCCGGCTGGCGGCGCCGGGGTGGTGGCGGCGGCCGCCGTTCCTGCCCACGCCCGACCCCGACTACCTGGCCTTCCGCCTCCAGACCATGTACGGCGACGACGCCCATCGGCCCGAGCCCGACGACGTGGTCGTCTACCTGAAATGGTGCAGGAGCTATCGACGGGCGCTGCGGTAGCCTTTTCCTTCATGCGGGTGCCACCAGGGACAGAGGCGCGGTAGAGGGGCTCTGGCGGTGTCGCGGGCGCTCATCCTCAACGCGACGTACGAGCCGCTCTGCGTCGTGTCGACCCGGCGGGCCCTGCTGCTGGTGCTCGACTCCAAGGCCGAGTTGATCCACGCCACCGGCGTCGAGTTCCACTCCGAGCGTGCCGCCTTCCCCGAGCCCTCGGTCGTGCGCCTCACATACTTCGTGAAGGTGCCCTACCAGGCCCGGGTGGCCTTGAACCGCCGGGCCGTCTTCGCCCGCGACGGGCACCGCTGCCAGTACTGCGGCGCCGCGGCTGAGAACATCGACCACGTGATTCCCAAGTCGAAGGGCGGCGAGCACACGTGGGAGAACGTGGTCGCCGCTTGCCGCCCCTGCAACACCCGCAAGGAGGACCGCCTCCTCCACGAGACCGGCCTCACCCTGCGCCGCCTGCCCACAGCGCCGCGGGAACGGGCGTGGGCGCTGGTCGCCACCGGGTCGGTGCGCTCCGACTGGGAGCAGTACCTGAACGTCTCCCGCTCCGAACTATCCGCATAGTGGACTGGACGTTGGCGCGCCTGCGGGGCGCGGCCGGTGAGTTGCACGCACGCGAGGTCGACTACGGGCACCGCTCCGTGACCGTGTGCGAGGTGACGGAGACGGCGGTGGTGCTCGGCTCCACCCAGCATGGTGACGGCGTGCGCCGGCGCAGCGGCGGGGGAGCGGTGCTGCTCGCCCCCGGCGACCCCTTGTGGGTCGACGTGGTGGTGCCTCGCCACGACCCGTTGTGGCACGACGACGTAGGCCGGGCCTTCTGGTGGCTGGGCAAGGTGTGGGCCGAGTTGCTGGGCGGCCAGGTGCACCACGGCGGGCTGGTCTGCACGCGGTGGTCGCGGCAGGTCTGCTTCGGCGGCATGGGACCGGGCGAGGTCGCCGTCGGCGGGCGCAAGGTCGTGGGCATCTCCCAGCGCCGCACGCGCGACGGCGCGCTGTTCCAGTGCGCGGTGTACCGCACCTGGGACCCCCGGCCGTTGGTGGCGCACCTGGGCCTGCCCGCCGAGGCCGTGGACGAGTTGGCCGAGGCCGCCGTCGGGGTGGGCGACCGGCTCGACACCTTGGAGGCCGACTTCTTCGCTTCCCTGCCCGCGTGACGGCCGCTCGCCGGTTCTGGCACCGAGATCGCCCCGCAGGGGCGGCGATCTCGGTGCCAGAACGCTTGGTCAGCGTCGGGTTCGCCTTGGCGGGACTTGGCTTCCTCGGCGCGCTGGTCGCCCGCCACTGGTCGGCAGCGACTGCGGCGCTGGCCGACGCCGAGCTCGCGTGGCTGCTGCTGGCCGTGCCGTCGGCCGCCACGGGCATCGTCGTGGTCGCCCTCGGCTGGTCGCGCATCGCGGGCGCCCCGCTCGTGGGCGCCTTCTTCGCGGGCGAGATCGGCAAGTACGTGCCCGGTGGTATCTGGCCGGTGGTGGGTCGGGCCGAGCACGCCGTGCGCCGAGGCGTGGAGCGCAAGGCCGCCTACCGCAGCGTCCTCATCTCGCTCATCGCCGTCTACGCGGCGGCCGCTGCTGTCGCCCTCGCCCTCGTGCACCCGCTGCTGACCGCCGTGGCCGCGCTCGTCCTGCTGCACCCACGCGCCCGCGTCGCCGCTCAGTACCTGCCTGCGTGGGCCCTCATCGGCACGGCGACGTGGGCCGTGGCGCGCGCCGTCGATCCCACCGCCGAGCCCGTGCGCGTCGTGGCCGCCACGGCGGCGTCGTGGTTGGCCGGATTCGTGGCCGGCCCCGTCCCCGCGGGCGTGGGCGTGCGCGAGGCCGCCTTCGTCGCTCTTGCGGGCCTGCCCGCCGGTGCAGGAGCGGCCGCGGCACTGCTGGCCCGGTTGGTGTTCGTCGCCGTCGACGCCGTCGGCGCCGTGCTGGCTACAAGTCGAGCTGTTGGCTCGAGAGGTAGAAGTACAGCCCCTTCGCAGCCATGAGCTCGTCGTGGGTGCCCTGCTCCACCAAGCGCCCCCGCTCCAGCACGAGGATGAGATCCGCGTTGCGGATGGTGGAGAGCCGGTGGGCGATGACGAACGACGTGCGCCGTTCCAGCAGGCGGTCCATGTTCTCCTGCACGGCCCGTTCGGCCTCGGTGTCGAGCGAGCTGGTGGCCTCGTCGAAGAGCAGGACCGGCGGCTCGTGGTACACCGCCCGGGCGATGGCGACGCGCTGGCGCTGGCCGCCCGACAGCAGCAGGCCGCTCTCGCCCACCTTGGTCTCGTAGCCCAGCGGCAGCCGTGTGATGAAGTCGTGGGCGCTGGCCACGGTGGCCGCTCGCACCACCCGGGCCATGTCAGGGGTGTCCTCGCCGAAGGCGATGTTGGCGGCCAGGGTGTCGGCGAACAGGAAGCTCTCCTGCAGCACCACCCCGATGTGGCGCCGCAGTTCCCGGTGGTCGAGCTCGCGCATGTCGACGCCGTCGTAGGAGATGGTGCCCGCCGTCGGCTCCACCAACCCGGCCAGGCACTTGACCAAGGTGGTCTTGCCCGAGCCGCTGCGGCCCACGATGGCCACGGTCGTGCCCGCGGGCACGTCGAAGCTCACGTCGGCCAGGATCGGCGGGGCGTCGGAGCCGCCGTAGGCGAAGCTCACGCCGTCGAGCCGGACCCGTCCGGCCAACGACGGCACCGGCCGCAGCCGCGACCGGTCCTCGCCCTGCTCGGGTTCCTCCTCGAAGATGTCGCTCAGCCGCGACAACAGCACCGAGGCCACCTGCAGGTCGTCCCACAGCGCCAGCAGGATCACGATGGGACCGTTGGCCAGCACCAGCAGGGTGCTGAACGACACCAACCCGCCGATGGTCAACGACCCGTCGAGCACCCGCAGCGAGCCGAACCACAGGAAGGCCACCAGCGACACGAAGGTGATGGCCTGCACGGCGCCGTCGTAGGCCATGTTCGCCATGTCGGCCTTGAGCTGGCGCTGGGCCAGCCCGCTGTACTCCCGCACCATGGCTCGCCGCAGGGCGTCCTCCCCGCCCAGCGCCTTGACCGTCTCGATGCCCTTGACGGCGTCGACCTGCAACGAGTGGTAAGCGCTGTAGGCCTCCTCCAGGCTGTCGGCCAATGGGCGGATGCGGCGCACGGCGAAGCGCATGAGGGCCACGTACAACGGCACGGCGGCCACGAACAGCAGGGCGAGCACGCGGCTGTAGGCGAACATCAGGGCGGTGGCCACCACCAACTGCACGGCGGCGGTGATGGCGCTCACCGAGTGCTGCACGAGGAACTGGCGCACCTGGCGCATGCCGATCAGGCGGCGCTGGAGGTCGCCGGTGCGCCGCGCGTAGAAGTACTTCATCGGCAGCGCCAGCATCTTGCCCGCCACGAAGTCGAGCGTCTCGGCGTCCATGCTCACCGCAGCGCGGGCGAGGACGAGGCGCTGCACGTACGACGCCAAGACGCTCACCACCAGCACCGCGCTCATGGCCAGCACGAGCACCTGCAGCAAGCCGAAGTCGCGCGGGGGCAACACCCGGTCGACCACCACGGAGATGAGGACGGGCAGCGCCAACTGCAGCGCGCTCACGACCATGGCCAGCGCGGTGGCCCCCGCGATCGGCTTCCAGTGCTTGCGCACGAAGGGCCGCAACCACGTGAAGCCCGACGGGCTGGCCTCCAGTTCGTCCACCCGGTCGGTGCGAGCGAAGAGCACGGCGTAGCCCGACCACGCCTCGTCCAACTCCGACCGGGGGATGCGGCGTACGCCGAGGGCAGGGTCGGCGATGCGGGCGTGCGTCCCGTCGAGGTCGAAGACGACGACCCAATGGTTGCCCTTCCAATGGACGATGGCGGGCAGCGGCATGGCGTCGACGTTGCGGCGCGACACCTTCAGCGCCCGTGCGGCCAGGCCCAACGCCTCCGCGCCCCGGGCCAGTCCCCGCAGGCTGGTGCCGTCGATGCCGGTGCCCACCACCTGGCGCACCCGGGCCAAGCTGACGCGGGCGCCGAAGTGCCGGCACACCATGGCCAGCGCGGCAGCGCCGCAGTCGGCTTCGTCGACCTGGCGGATGTGGGGGAAACGACGCAGCCGCGGCCCCCGCTTCACGAACACGTCGTCGCCGGTGTCGAAGGGGGCGGCGTCGTCGTCGGGCGGGGCGTCGGCCTCGGCGGGCAGCAGCTCCTCGCCGAAGTCGAGCGGCACCCGGGCGTGGCGGCGGTAGTCGTACTGCGCCACGCGCGCCGCGATCTTCTCCTGCAGGTCGGGGTGCTCGTCGAGCAGGCGGGCGAACGAGTGGCGGTCGAGGCACAGCAGCCGGCAGTCCGACAGGGCCACGACGGTGGCCGACACAGGCGTGCCCGTCAGCAACGAGCGCTCGCCCACCACGTCGCCCGCCCCGAGGAAGGCGATGTCGCGTTCGGTGCCGTCGTCGTCGACCTGGAAGGCCCGCAAGCGGCCGTCCTCCACGATGTGCAGCGAACGGCCCTCGTCGCCTTGCCTGCAGACCACCCCGCCCGCCGTCACCTCGACCGGGCGCAGCTCACGGAGCAGGTCGGCCAGCCCGCCGGTCGACAGCCCGGCGAAGGGCGACGACAGCCGCAGCAGGTCGCCCAGGGCATGGCGGCGCATGGCCAGTTCGAACGATTCGGCGATGCGCGGGTCGCGGGCCGTGAGCGCCCGGAAGACGCCCGCGTCGAGGCGCAGGGCGTCGAGCCGGCTGCCGGCGCGCACGGTGGCGCTGCGGGGTTCGCCGGTGAGCAGCGCCGTTTCCCCGAAGCTGTCGCCGGGGCCGAGCACGCTGAGCGACACCTCGCCCTGCTCGCCCGACTTCAGCACACGCGCCCGGCCCTTGGTCACCACGTAGAGGGCATCGCCGGCGTCACCCTCGGCGAAGACCACGGTGCCGAAGGGGAACGACACCGACACGAAGCTGGCTGCCACCAAGTCGCGCACCTCGGGTGCGAGGAAGGCGAGCAGCGGCAGCGACTGGAGGACGTCGCCGCTCGACTCAGTGGCCGTCATGCCACTGCACCCGTGCTTCCACCTCGCGCCGCAGGGCAGCGGCCACTGTGGCCTCGGCGGCGCGGCGCCGGATGTCGGGATCGTCGACCGAGGGCACCACCTTTGATTCGACAAGGGCGACGGCAAACCCGCCCTCCACCGGCAACGGCCCCACCAGCTCGCCGGGGCGGGCGCCGAGCACCGACGGGCGCAAGGGCTCGTCGACTTCCTCCAACAAGGTGGTGCGGCGCACCAGCGGCACCTCGGCCAGCTCGCACACCTCGGAGAGGGTGAGCCCGTCGTCGCGCACCGACAGCACCGCTTCCCGTGCCGCGTCGTCGGTGGCGAAGCGGGCCTCTTCTCGGGCCACGGCGAGCCAGTCGAGTTGGCGGCGGGCCACCTCTTCCCGCACGGTGGCCGCCGTCACCACCGTCGCCCGGAAGCGGTCGAGGGCGCTGTCGATGTCGTCGTCGGTGGCGGGCAGGCTGTCGGTGAGGCGCATGTGAGCGGCTACCCGGTGGGCCAAGGCCACGGCGAAGTCGTCGAGCAGGCCGCGGCAGCGCCCGGTGGCCCACAGCAGCGGCTCTACCTCGTCGTAGGCGACGGCCTCGGTGCTGCCGATGCCGGGGTGGTCGGCCCGCAGCACGGCGCGGCGCATGCAGTCCATCCATTCGCCCACCTCGACGTGGCGTACCCGCAGCCACGCCTCGGTCTCCTCGCCGGTGATGAGCCGCCGTCGGTAGCGAAAGTCGACGGCCGCCTGCTTCACCGCCGCGGGCTCGGCCGCGTGGCCCGCCTTGCGGCAGGCCAGGCCCTCGTGCACCTCCCGCACCAACTGTTGCCACCGGCCGTCGCGGCGGGCGAAGGCGGCCACGTCGTCCCACGAATAGGGGCGTTTGCCCACGGCGAAAGCGGGCAGTGCCCACGGGGAAGCGGTCATCGAGCCCCATCGTCGCGCCCGTTGACGGTGCCGGGCTTCGATGTCAGGCTCAGCGAGCGACAATCCCGACGAAAGAGGTAACGGCCATGACGACAGAACCGATCGACGAGGGCGCAGGCATCGAGGACCTCGACGCCACCGAGGACGAGGCGGGCGACGTGACCGGCGGTCGCAGGGCCGACCCGTGCGAGGGCGGCGAGTGAGCGACGCCTCCGAAGGCGCAGGCGTCGACGACCTCGACGTCGAGGCCGAGGAAGCCGAGGACGTCACCGGTGGCCGCCTGGCCGTAGGCGACCCCTGCGACGGCGGCGAGTAGCACCGCGTTCCACTGTCTCGGGCGCCTGCCGTTCGTCGGTGACCGGCTCCTCGTGGAGCTGGCCGCCGAGTCCGAACGGCAGCGCCCCGACGGCGGCCCTGGATCGGTGCTGCGCCGACTGGCCGTCAGCCGCCAGCTGCGCGAAGCGGTGTCGGCGGCCGTCGGGGTCGAGGTGGTGCCGACCTACAACGCGCTGTACCAGTACCACGACGACAGCACCCGCTTACGTCGGCATCGCGACGGCCCGGGCTACGACCTCGTCTTCCACCTCACGGTGTTCCACGAGGCACCGGCGTCGGTCCTGGTGGTCGACGACGAAGCAGTTTCCCTGGCGGTAGGGGAGGGACTGGTCCTGCGGGGCCAGGACGTCGAACACGGCTGGACCCCACTGGCACCCGGCGAGCGGCGAACCCTCGTCGCCGTCGGCTTCAGCCCCCGATGACCGACATCTTCTCCTGCACGGCCCAGTCGAGGTAGACGGTCGGAAGTTCGCGCAGGCCGTCGGCTGTGGGGCCGGGCGGGAGGTCGGCCAGGGCAGCCGCGGCGCCTTCGTTGAACTCCGCCGCTCGGCGCAGGGCGCCGGTGACGCCGCCGTCCTCGGCCACCAGGCGAAGCACCTTGTCGATCGAGTCCACCGTCATGTCGCGGCCGAGCAGGGCCCGCACGTCGTCGCCGCGGGCGCCGGCCAGGACCAGCAGGACCGGCAGCGAGTACACGCCTTCCTTGACGTCGTTGCCGACCGGCTTGCCCATGGCCTCGGCGGTGGACGCCACGTCGAGCACGTCGTCGACGATCTGGAACGCCATGCCGAAGGCGGTTCCGAAGCGGGCCAGCCCCGGTGCCGCTTCCACGCGCCCTGCGCTCAAGGCACCGATTTCGCACGAGGCCCGCATCAGTGCGGCCGTCTTGCCTGCGATAGACGCTTCGTAGTCGGCCACCGTGCGGCTGACGTCGAAGGCCGAGCCCGTCTCACGCGACTGGCCGTCGCACAGCTCGGCGATAGCTCGGGCGAGCGCCCCCGCCACCTCTTGGCCGATCGACGCCGACAGCTCGCCTGCACGGGCCAGCAGGAAGTCGCCCACCAGGATGGCGTCGCGGATGCCTTCCACGGCGTTGATGGTGGGCACCCCTCGGCGCGAGGCGGCCTCGTCCATGATGTCGTCGTGCACCAGGGAGCCCGCGTGCACCAGTTCCAGCGCCACGGCGCCGGTGATCACCTCGTCGGTGATCGACCCGCCTGCGGCGACGGCGGCAGCCAGTGCGAGCACGGGGCGCAGCCGCTTGCCACCGCCGCTCACCACGCGCAGGGCGGGGAGGGAGATGGCGGGGTTGCCGGTGCGCACGGCCGCTTCCAGCCGCGCGTCGACCGCGGCCAACTGCGAGTCCAAGTCGGCCAGCGCCAAGCGCTCGGCCAGCACCGACGTCTTCATCGGTCGCAGGCTACTTCGGCAGGTCCGCTAACCGGCAGTGACAGGCGCCACGGCTTCGGGCAGCGAGTCGTCGTCGTCGGCCAGGTCGGCTTCGCCGAAGGGCGGCGGCAGGTACCGAAGCGAGGGCGGAAGCGTGATGTCGAGCAAGGCCAAGGAGCGGCGCACCACGATGCCCACCGCCCGCCACGTTGCCGCGTCGAGCTGCGCTTGGCGGTCGCACTGGGCGGCACGGCGGCAGACGTCGTCGAGGTAGTGGACGACGTCGGCCGGGTCGCGGCGCTCCAGTGCCTGCCCCACGATCTTGGGCATGCCGTTGAGACGGAGCAGGAGTTCGCGCCGGGCCAACGCCGCCGACTTGGAGCCGGGCGCGGTGCCCGTCGGTTCGGCTGTTTCGGCTTCCTCCACGCAGCGCAGCACGCGCACGACCGCGGCGAGGGCGGCGCGCCCGTCGCGCCACATGACCTCTTCGTCGTAGGTGATGTAGGCATGGCGCTTGAAGCCGAGCAGCCAGTACTTCACGACGGCCAGGCCGAGCCGCTCCGACACGTCGCGCTGGAAGTGGTCGATGGGGCCGGGTGCGGCGGTGGCCCACTCGTCGATCATGCGGTCGCGCAACCGGTCGAGCACCATGTCGGCACCGACGACGATGCCTTCGCGGGAGCGCATCTTGCCCTCGGGCAGCTTGACCATGCCGAAGTAGACGCCTTCGGTCATGGAGCCCGCTCGCTCGCTGCCGAAGCGCGTGAGGATCTCCAGCAGGGCGTTGACGCCTGCCGTCCACTGGTCGCCGGTGACGTGCATGACCTCGTGGTACGGGTGCAACTGTTCGCGTCGCACCCACACGGCCAGTAGCTGGGTGAACACCAGCGGGGTGCCGTCGCGGCGCAGGATGGTGACCTGGCCCAGGCCCTTGTCGTCGAGGTCGACGTAGACGGAGCCGTCGGGCCGGCGCAGGCACTCGCCCCGCAGCAGCGCCTGGGTGATGAGGCGCATGGCGATGGGGAGGGTGTCGAGCTCGCGGAAGCGGAAGTCGTGGAAGGCGCCGATGCGCTCGTAGGTCTCGAAGATGCCCGCGATCGACCACTCGGTGAACTGCTCGTTGAAGGCGAGCAGCTTGTCGTCGCCCGCCTCCATGCGCTGCAGCAGTGTGGCGGCGTGGTCTTCCAGTTCGGGGACCTCGGCCAGCCGGGCGTGGTACATGGCGTACCACTGCGAGACGAAGTGGTCGCCCTTCATGCCGGTCGACTCGGGGGTGGAGCCGTCGCCCCACCGCTCGTAGGCGGCGATGGCCTGGCAGATGTGGATGCCGTAGTTGCTCAGCATCTCCGAGCGCAGGGTCTCGTAGCCCCGGGCTTCGAGCAGGTTGGCCATCGACATGCCCATGAAGCACACCCGCAGGTGGCCCAGGTGCAGTGCCTTGTTGGCGTTGGGGCTGTTGTAGGAGACGATGACCTTGCGGCCCGCGTGCTCGTCGCCGGTGCCATAGGTGCGGCGCTCGTCGTAGATGCCGTCGACCACCTGCGAGGCCAGCACGTCGAGGCGGGGCGTCAGGTACACCCGGGGCGGCACGCCGACGGCCTGGTCGATCCAGTCGGCCTCGGCCACCTTGGCCGCCGCGTCGCGGCACGCCTCCTTGGTGGCCTGTTCACCGGCGCCCAGCAGAGGGCGCAGGTCGAAGCGGAAGTCGCCAGGCGCGTTCTTGCTGCACGGCTCGACCTCGATCGCCGCGTCGGTGCCGAGGTGCGCACGCAGCGCGTCGGCCAGCGCCTGCTCGGCCGGTCCCAGTCCTCTGGCCGCGCTCAATGTGTGACGTCCTCCCGAGTAGCGGGCACGGGCAGGGGTGCCCGCGCCTCTCGTTCCGGCACCACGAGCCGCCCGGTGCGACGGCGCCACCAGACCGACAGGTCGTGCTGGGGCTTGCGGTCCCTCGTGTTGTGCAGCTTGCCCTTGCGGCCCTGGGGCGCACGGGGCAGTTCGCCGCCCTTCTCGTAGTGGTCGAGCCAACTGACGAGCCGGTGGACGGCGGCCTTCTCGGCCCGGCAGTACATGGCCTCGGCGTTGTCGTCGGGCCGCAGGGCGGGGACCACCACTTCGAGGAGGTCACCGGTGTCGATGCCGCGGTCGACGAAGTGCAACGTGGTGCCGATCTTGTCGAAGTCGCCGTTGGAGAGGGCGAAGAACATGCAGTGGTTGCCGCGGTAGTCGGGCAGGTAGCCGCCGTGGATGTTGACGACCACGCCGCCCGCCGCTTCCAGCACGCGGTCCTTGAGGATGCCGGTGCCCATGACGACGGTGACGTCGGGGGTGGCTTGGCGCAGGGCGTCGACCACCGACTGGTCGTTGATCCAGTCGACGGTGAGGGTGCGGGGCTCGGGGCCGAGCGGGGTGGGCAGGTTGGCGAAGGCGCCGCGGCGGTAGGCGTCGAGCCCGAGGAACTTGCGGCGCAGGTCGTGGTAGACGATCCAGGCCCAGTCCTTGCGCTTGCCCAGCTTCCACCGGCGCCGGCGTTGTGCCGCCCACGGCTCGACCACCACCACGCGTACGTCGAAGCCCGCGGCCCGCAGCGTGGCGACGAGGTAGCGGTGGTGCGGCCCCGAGGAGGTGAGCACGGCGATGCCCAACTTCCCAGAACGGGTCATGCCGACCTCCGCAGGGCTTGGTGCTTCACCACGGGCACGCCGAGGCGCTCGGCCAGCCGCCGGAACGGCTCCTTGTAGGTGGCCTTCAACTTGTCGTGCACGGCGATCACCTGCACGCCGCCCCGGATCGAGGCCACGCAGGCGTCGAGCTTGTCGTCGGCCGAGGGCTGGTCGTACTCGCCGGTCACCAGCCACTGGTTGGGCAGGTGGTGGCCCACGGCGTAGGCGCCGTCGAGCACGGGAGTGGACCACGCCGTCTCCACGTGCACCCCGCCCGCGCACAGCACGGTCTGGGCCGACTGGTCGTCGGCGGCGAAGACCTGCGTGAGCCCGTGAGCCACGACCTCGTGGGCCGCCGCTTCGCCCCATGCCTCGGGGCTGGAGCCGATCTCGATGTCGTAGGTGGGCACCGCGTACTGGGGGATGAGGTCGGGGGTGCCGCCGTAGGGGACGCCCGACCAGTGGGTCGCTTCGGTGACGACGGCGAAGTCGTCGAGCCCGGCGGCCTGGCGCTCGGTGTCGAAGGCCCGCATGAGGTTGCGCATGGCCCCGGGGTCGGCGGGGGACCAGTAGCCGGTGGGCACGTCACCGGTGGAGTGCACGGTGATGACCCGGTCAGGGGCGTTGGCGCCCTCGTGCCAGTTCACGACGGCGGCGAAGTCGGCGTCGGCGAAGTGCTCGTTCAGCACGGGCAGGTAGCGCGGGTAGTCGTGGCTGAGCACGTCGTCGGTGCGCACGAACAGAAAGCGGTTGCCCGCCCCGTCGCCGTGTTCGAGCACGGGCTCGCCGTCGACCACCACGTCGACCTCCGCCGGCGCATGCAGCTTCACCAGCACGTCGAGGACGCGCGAAGCCACCGGGTCGGCATCGGTGCGGCAGAAGAAGTAGACGGCGGTGCGGCTCATGCTCAGGTGTGCTCCGGGGTGCGCAGTCGGGTGGAGAAGCGCCAGGTGGGGCCGAAGCCCAGTTCGGCCAAGGCGGCCACGGCCTTTTCGACGCGGCCGTCGACTTCGGAGTCGTCGCCGTTGAACAACACGCCGACGACACTGCCCGAGTGCGCTACCTGCACGCCCACGGCGCCGCACGTGTCGGCCAGCAGGAGCAGGCGGTCGAACTCGGGCTTGGGCAGGTAGCGCTGGTTGATGCGCGAGCTGGCGGTGGCCACGTAGCCCACGAGGCCCGGGTCGTGGTCCTTCATGCCTTCGCGCAGCAGCACCCGCAGTTCCTCGAAGCGCTCGATGTCGCGGTCGTCGTACTCGGCCGGGGTGAACTCCAGCGTGTCGACGCCGCTGCCCGTGCTGAAGCCCAGCACCTCGAAGGCGGGGAAGGCGGTGCCGAAGTCCTCGATGATCAGCGCGTCGCGCTGGGCGAAGAGCAGGGCGTGGTCGCCGAACATGATGGAGTCGGACGCCGTCTCGGCGGTGACGGCCAGGCGGGCCACCTCGACGCGTGGCAGTTGCACGCCGAAGCCGTCGGCCGTGGCCGTGATGGCGGCGATGACGTCGCTGGTCGACGAGCCCATGCCCCAGCCGATGGGGATGGTGCTCGACAGCTGTAGTTCGCCGCCCATGCCGTCGGCGCCGATATGGGCCAGCGTGAGCTCCGCCGCGTGGCGGGCCTTCCACTTCCAATCGGGCTGCACCCGCACGCCCTCGCCGCCCGGGCGGAAGACCGCCTCGGAGCAGTAGAGCCGGCACGGCAGCGTGACCAGGCCGCGCATCGCCCGGCCGGCGCCGCCGACGAACATGCCTTGCAGCAGTTCGCCGTGGTGGGCCATGGCCGAGCCGTTGCCCAGCGGTCCGTCGCTTATGGAACTGGCGTAGTTCTCCCAGGTCATTGTTCGCCCCCCTCGACGAATCGTCGGACGTGCCGGTCGAGGTCGGCTTCTGCCGCTCGCCACGACTTGTCTGCTTGCTCGACGGCCTCGACGTGCGCGGCGTGCTCGCCCCGCAACAGCTCCAGGCCTGCCTCGATCGACGACGGCGCCGGGCCGCCCCCGTACTTGCTTCCAGCCACGACCGAGGCGGGGTCGAGGCCGTCTTCTTCGATGTGGGTGCCCGCCGCTTCCAGTTGGTTGATCAGCGAGCCCACTTCGTGGTGGGCGTCGCGGAAGCTCTTGCCTTCGCCCACGACCAAGCGGTCGGCGAGGGCGGTGGCGGTGGTGTAGCCCTCGACGGCGCGCTGCAGCATGCGCTCGGGAACCGGGCGGGCGCCGTCGACCATGTAGGTGGCCAGGCGCATGGCGTCGGTGATCGAGCGCAGGCCCCGCCACACATGGCTGACAGCCTCGGTGCCCACGGCGATGGAGTTGGTGAACGGCGTGGCATGCATGGCGCCTGCCGCCGCCGTGAAGGCCCCGACGGCCGCAGTGGTGCGGCCCTGCACCTGTTCGAGCACGAACGGGTTGCGCTTCTGGGGCATGAGGCTGCTAGAGCCGACGAGGTCGTCGGGCAGCGTGAGGAAGCCGTACTCGCCGCCCAGCCACGGCAGCAGGTCGGCGGTGAGGCGGCTCAGGGTGACGCCCGCGATCGACGCGGCGGCCAGCAGGCGCAGCACGACGTCGCGGGAGGCGACGGCGTCGAGGGAGTGGGCCACGGGGTGGTCGAAGCCCAAGAGCTCGGCGGTGCGGGCCGGGTCGATGGGCAGCGACGTGCCGCCCGCAGAGCCGGCGCCCAGCGGGCAGCGGGCCAACCCGGTGCGGCCCGCGTCGAGGACGGCCGCCGCGTCGCGGCCGAGGGCGAAGGCCACCCCCGCCAGCCAGTGCCCGTAGGTGATCGGCACCGCGGGCTGGTAGTGGGTGTAGGCGGGCATGACCACGTCGGCGAACTCGGCGGCCCGTTCGATCAGCACGGCTTGCAGGCCGAGCACGGCGCGGGACAGTGCCAGCCATTCGTCGCGCAGCCGGAGCAGGAGGACGGTGGCGTTGAGGTCGTTGCGGGAGCGGCCGGTCTGCAGGACCCCGCCGTTGGGCAGGGCGCTCTCGTAGAGCAGGAACAGGCCGCGGCCCGCCTGCTTGCCCCGCAGCGCCGCGTAGTCGGTGGCCCGCAGTTCGTCGATGGCTCGCAGCACGGTGCGGGCCACGTCGTCGGCCACCAGGCCCTGTTCGGCCAGCATCAGCAGGTGGGCGCGGTCGACCTGGGTGATGGAGCCGAGCTCGGTGTCGATGGCCTCGTCGACCGTCGTGCCGAAGAGCATCTCGGCGATCTCGGGCTTGATGCCCGTGCTGATGCGGCCCGTTCCCGCCATCACGCTTCTGCCTTCACCCGCACGTCGAAGGCCCGCAGGGCTTCGTCGGCCGCCGACTGCGCCCCTGCCTCGCTGTCGGCGCACGTGAGCACGTGCCCGATGCGGTCGCGGAAGTCGCCCTCGCGCGTCACCGCGTCGCCTGCCGAGCGGGTCACCCGCACGTCGACGACATGCTCCACGGCCGCAGCCCGATCGGCCCCGTCCACGGCCTCCAGCGTGCCGGCGGCGGGGGCCAGGAGGAACCGGATGGCGCTGTGGCGGTTGCGGGTGGCGTCGAGGTGCGGACGTCCGCCCGTCACCAGGCGCACGGTCTCGGTCACCAGGTCGACGCCGGTGGCGTGGCGCACCATCTCGGGGATGTTCCCGCCGGCCAGCCGGGGGTTCACCTCGATGAGGGCGGGGCCTGCGGGCGTCAGGCGCAACTCGACGTGGGCTGGGCCGAAGTCGAGGCCGAGGGCTTCGAGGGCGGCCTCGGTGCAGGCGTGCACGGCGGCGTCGTCGTCCTCGCTCAACCGGGCGGGGAAGTCGTGGCCGATCTCCACGAACCACGGGGGCGGGCCCAGGTGCTTGCGCACCACGCCGAGCACCCGTCCGCCGAAGGCTTCGCAGGAGTACTCGGGGCCGACGGCCAGTTCCTCGACCAGCAGCCGGCCGGGCACGGCGATGCCCCGCTCGTTCACCGTCTGCGACAGGAGGGTGGCGGCGTGGGCGGCCACCTCGTCGGCGCTCTTGCACAGGCGCACGCCGATGGAGCCGCTGCCGCTCACCGGCTTGAGCACGACCGGCAGGCCGAAGTCGTCGGCTGCGGCGACGGCGTCGTCGACCGTCTCGACGGCCCGGAAGCCGGGGACGGGCACGCCTGCGTTGGCCAGGACGCTGCGCTGCTGCTCCTTGTCGCGGCAGCGGCGGATGGCCTCGGCGTCGGCGCCCGGCAGGCCGAGGGCGGCGGCAATGCTCGCCGCGGGGGCGATGAAGTACTCCGACGACGAGGTGACGCCGACGGGCTCCAGGCGGCGGGCCAGGTCGAGCACGGCCGCTTCGTCGCCGGTGTCGAGCACCTCGACGCGCAGGTCGTCCTCGGCGGCGTAGGGGTAGCGGGACGGGTCTTTGCACGCCAGCACCGGCTCGAAGCCCAGGTTGGCCGCGGCGCGGGCGAACAACCGCCCGGTGCCGGTGGTGTTGCTCTCGAGGAGGAGGACGCGATTGGCCATGGCTAGGGTTGAAATTCCTCGCCGGTGGCGTCTTCGTAGGTGCGGCGGCCCCAGAGCATGCGGCCCCACTCGCCGTCGCAGTCGTCGCGGCGCTCGACCAGCTTGGGCTCGTCGGGCAGGCCGGGCAGCCACACGTCGTGCTCCTGCAGCCACGCCTCGCTGTAGATGGTGTCCTGGTAGCGGTGGCCCTCGTCGGGCAGCATGCAGACGACGGCCTGGTCGGGGTTCCGCTCGGCGTACCACTTGGCCACCATGTACGACGCCCCGCTGGTGCCGCCCATGAACAGGCCGTGGCGACGGTGCAGCTGGCGGGTGGCGTGGAAGGCCTCGGCCGAGCTCGCCCAATGCACCTCGTCGAACACCGTGTGGTCGAGGTTCTTGGGCATGAGGCTGTTGCCCAGGCCTCGCAGCAGGCGCTTTTCGTCCTTGCCGCCGAACAGCACCGAGCCGTGGGTGTCGACGCCCACGGCATAGAGGTGGGAAAACGACGTGCGCAGGGCGGTGGCGGTGCCGCACATCGACCCGCCGGAGCCGACGGTGCCCACCAATGCGTCGACTTCGCCCAGGGCCTCTTCCAGGAACTCGGCCAGGTGCGCATAGGCCCCTGGGTTGTCGGGGTTCTCGTACTGCGACGGCCAAAAATGGTCGGGGTGCTGCTTGCCCAATTCAGCCACCCGGTCGAGGCGGGATTGCTGGTAGCCGCCGATGGCTGCGGGCTCGGCCACGATGTCGACGACCGCCCCCAGGTCCTCCAGCCGCCGCTTGAGCGGCTCGTCGATGACCGGGTCGCTGACGATGATCAGGCGGTAGCCCCGCAGCGCCGAAAGGATGGCCAAGGCCAGGCCGAAGGTGCCCGAGGTGGTCTCGATGATCACCGAGTCGGGGTGCAGCAGCCCCTCTTCCCGGGCCCGGTCGAGGATGTGCCGGGCGGGCAGGAGCTTCATGAGGTTGAAGGCGGCGCCGAACAGGTTGTCGCCGAGGGCGACGAGCCGGGGCAGTTCGATGGCTTCGGCGATGGTGGGGTGGATCGCCTTGAGCTTCATCGCCGCCCCACCACCCTTACCGGCGACCCGACGGGCGCGAGGCGGCCAGTACGGGCCGGGCGCTCGAAGTTCGGAGGTGTCGGTCGTTGTGCATGAAATGTCCTGTGTCGGAAACAGAAAAGCCCTCGGCCCGATCAAGTACCGAGCCGAGGGCCGTTTCCGTGTGTTGCACCTGCGTACGCCGGGCGGGATTCGAACCCGCATCTTTTGGTTTACAAGACCAAGGCTCTTAAGGCTTACGCCCGTTTACCGTTAAGCTACCGGCGCAGGATGGTGTTGCACGGGGGTGATCCGACGATGCGTCGTCGGGTCAGGCTCGCGGCGAGGAGTCGCTTATGTTCGCGATGTTCGCCGGGTGCCGAGCCCATGGGACGCGCTGGTTCGAGTCGTTGCGAACTTCGACTCGATGTCCTTCAGCGTGGCTTCCATGGTCGGTGTCCCCCCAGTGGTGTAGCAAGCGACATGATACGCGCACTGTCGCCCGTTGACTAGACACCTGCACAAAGTTTCTAGATGACCAACGGTGGCGCCATCTCCTCGGAGCCCGCCAAAATGCGGGCCAGCACGGGTCGATGGCGGTGCGAAAACGCCACGTGCTGCCTGCCCGCATGCACGTCGCGCAGCGAGCGCAGGAGGCGGCTGGAGGAGTACGCAGCCCGGCCGCCGCCCAGGCGGTGGGCCGTCGAGACGACCTCCACGGCCGTGTCGCAGGCGTGCTGGACGGCCAGCATCGACCGGGCCTGCGTGCGGCGGTCGGCACGGATCCCCTCGGCGGCCAAGGCGGTGATGTGCTGGGCGTTTACCACCAGCGCGGCGTGCGCAGCCTGGATGGCGCTGTCGGCGGCGGCCAGCTCGGCCAGGTGCACCGGGTCGTCCGGGAGGTGGGCCAACACCTGGTCGACGGCGCCGCGGGCGACGCCGACCAAGCCCGCCACCAGGCACGGCGCCAGCACCGTGAACAGGGGCATGCGCCACATGTCCCCGGCGGCCCATGGGCCGTCGAGAAACGAGCACGAGTAGTCGAGCCCGACGGCCACGTCGTCGACCGAGACGTCGTGGCTCCCGGTGGCGCACAGGCCGCTGGTGTCCCACGTCTCGTGCACTGTCACCTGGTCGGCAGGCAGGAAGAAGAGGCGGGGCACGGGATCGCCCTCGACGAAGGCGCCCATCCCGATCCATGACGAGTGCAGGCAGTTGCTGGTGAACGGCCACCGCCCGCTCAGGCGCCCTTCCTTATATGTGCCCAGAGCGGCGAACACCCCGGCGGCGCCGTCATCGGGCCGGGCGAACACCTCGGCAGCCACCGGCCGGGGGAGGTAGCCCGCGAACACCTTGCTGCCCGAGGCGATCGACGCACACCACGCCGTGCTGCCGTCGGCGGCCCCGATGGCCGCCAGCGTGTCGATGACGTCGGCCACCGGCGTCTCCGAGCCGCCCAACTCGGCGGGCAGGAGCATCCGGTTTACGCCGAGGCCGCGCAGCGCCTCGAGGGCCGGCTCGGGGATGCAGCGGCGCTGTTCGGCGTCGTCGGCGGCAGCTTCGACGGCGGCAATTGCCTCATCCAGGGACGTCATGGGGCAAAACCGTACGCCCCGGGGTGGGAAAGGGGGTGAAGTGGGATTGACGGGTGGGGGAGTGGGGCGTATGGTGGCGCCAAGTGGCGCGAAGGGGAGGGGTTCCTGAGCGCATCGAGGAGCAAAGTGGGAGCACACGATTCGAATGGCGCGGTTCTTCGGGAGGTACGAGCACTCGCTCGACCCGAAAGGGCGGGTGATCCTGCCCGCCAAGTTCCGCGCCGCCTTCGAGCACGGGGGCTATCTCACCCAGTTCCACGATCGCTGCCTCGCCCTCTGGACGCCCGAGGACTTCGACAAGCAGATGACGCAGATGGAAGCGGCCGCCGAGGAGAGCCGTGCGGAACGGAACCTGGCCCGGCTGTGGGCACAGGGGACGCAGGAAGTCGACGTGGACAAGCAGGGGCGGATCGCCATCCCGCATCACCTGCGGGAGTTCGCCCGGCTGGACGGCGATGTGTTGGTGAACGGCGCCATCACCAGGGTCGAGCTGTGGAGCCCGGCCGTGTGGGAGGCGAAGGTCGTGCCGGCAGAACGCCGGCTGACCGAGGACGAGGAGGACGACATCTAGATCTGGAGAACGGTGGTAGCTGGAGCATTGCCTGGAACATGCGCTGCCCCTCGATCGGCGAGGTGGAAGATCCCTACTCCGCCCGCTTCTGCCTTTGTCGATCGGGGAGACATCCCGACGGCTGCAAGCCGGTCGAGGGGCTGCGGATGAGCCAGGTGTTCGAGCACGAGCCGGTGATGGCCGACGAGATCGTCGCCATCTTCGGCGACGTGCCTCCGGGGTTGCTGATCGACGCAACGCTCGGAGGCGGAGGCCATGCCCGGGCCCTGCTGGGGGCTCATCCCCAATCGCGGCTGCTGGGCATCGACCAGGACGCCGACGCCCTGGCCGCCGCTGCCCGCACGCTGGCGCCCTTCGGCGATCGCGTGCAGTTGGTGCACGCCCGCTTCGACCGTTTGCCCGAGTTCGTTCAGGAACCCGTCAGCGGGGTGCTTTTCGATCTGGGCGTGTCGTCCTATCAATTGGACATGGCGGCACGAGGGTTCAGCTACCGAGCGGACGCCCCGCTCGACATGCGCATGGACCAGTCGGGCGGTCGCACCGCGGCTGACATCGTCAACGAGACCGACGAGCGCGAGCTGGCCTGGCTGTTCGCCGAGAACGGCGAGCGGCGTTTTGCCCGCCGCATCGCCTCGCGTGTCGTGGCCAACCGGCCCATCACCACCACCGCGCAACTGGCCGAGGTGGTGCGCGACGCCATCCCCGCCGCGGCCCGGCGCACGGGCGGCCACCCCGCCAAGCGCGTGTTCCAAGCGGTGCGCATCGCCGTCAACGACGAGCTGGCCATCCTGCCCGGCGCCCTCGACGCCGCCGTCGACGTGCTCCGCCCCGGCGGCCGCTGCGTCGTGCTCGCCTACCACTCGGGCGAGGACCGTATCGTCAAGGACCGCTTCCGTTACGCCGCCACCGGCGGGTGCGTGTGCCCGCCCGCCCTGCCGTGCGGGTGCGGGGCGGTGCCCACCGTGCGCCTGCTCAACCGGGGCAGCCGCAGCCCCTCCGCCGAAGAAGTGGCGCGCAACCCCCGGGCCGAAAGCGCCCGCCTGCGCGCCGTCGAGAAGCTCTCCGCCACTGCACCAGGGATGTCGCGATGACCGCCACGCACTACGACCGTGCCGTTGCCGCGCCCGCCCCGGCGCCGAAGCAGGCGCCCAAGCAGCGGCCGCCCCTGCGCGTCGTCAAGCCGGAGGACAACCGCCAGGTCGACCGGCGGCGCCGGGCGCGACTGCGCATCGGGTTCATGGTGCTGGTGGCCGTCGGCGGCCTCTTCGGGTTGGTGGCCTCGCACGTGGTCCTGACGCAGGGGCAGTTCCGCCTGCAGCGGGTCGAGGCCAACGCAGCCGAGCAGCAGGCCCAGTACGAGCGCTTGCGCCTACAGGTGGCCGAACTCGAATCGCCCCAGCGCATCGTGGCCGCCGCCCAGGAGCGGCTCGGCATGGTGACGCCGCCCGGCGTGCGCTACCTGTCGCCCACCGGCGTCAACGGCGGGCCGCCGCCGACCGCGGGCAAGGGCGCCCGCGAGCACGCCGCCCCGCAGTCGCCCGACTGGACCGCCGTCAAGCCCCACTTGGCGTCGAGGCCGTGAGCACCACCACCCGGACGCCCCGCAAGGGGCAGGCGCCGAGCACCCGGCCACGGCGGCCGGGCACGCCGGCGCCGGCGTCGCGTTCGAGCGAACGCCGCCCCCGGTCGGACCAGGCCGTCGTCACGGCCCGGTCGCGCAAGCGCCTCGTCGCCCTGCTCGTCGTACTGGTCATGGCCTTCACCGTGCTCGCGGCGCGGGTGACGCAGTTGCAGGGGTTGTCGCGCGACCGCTTCGTCGCCGTGGGGGAATCGCAGCGCGTGCGCGCCATGGCCCTGCCCGCCGAGCGGGGCTCGATCTTCGACCGCGACGGCCGGGAGCTGGCGCTGTCGGTGCGCCAGTCGACGGTGTGGGCCGACCCCCGCCTGGTGGTCGACCCGTTGGGCGCTTCCGAGGCGTTGGCCCCCATCCTCAAGTTGGAGCCGGCAGAGCTGCAGACACGGCTGACCCGCAAGGCCGCCTTCGTGTACCTGGCCCGCAAGGTCGACGACGAGACGGCCAAGCAGGTCAAGGACCTCAACCTGGCGGGCATCTCGCTGCTCGACGAACCCCAGCGGTTCCTGCCCGCGGGTGACCTGGCGGCCTCGCTCCTGGGCCGGGTGGGCCTCGACAACGAGGGCCTGTCGGGCTTGGAGACGAAGTTCGAGAAAGCATTGCGGGGCAAGCCCGGACGCATGGTGGTCGAGCGCGACCCGAGCGGGCGTGAGATCCCCGGCGGCGTGCGCCAGTTCGTGCCGTCGGCCCGCGGCGACGACTTGGTGCTGACCATCGACCGTTCGTTGCAGTACGAGACCGAGCGGGCGCTGGGCGCGCAGATCCTGCAGTCCAGCGCACACGGCGGCATGGCCATCGTCATGCAGACCCGCACCGGCGAAGTGCTGGCCATGGCCAACCTGCGCAAGGGCGAGAGCGGCGCCATCGAGCCCGCCCCCAACAACATGGCGTTGACCAACGTCTACGAGCCGGGCTCGGTCAACAAGATGATCACCATCTCCGGGGCGCTGGAGGAGAACCTCATCCAGCCCACCGACAAGCTGGTGGTGCCCGGGACCATCCGGGTGGCCGACCACACGTTCAAGGAGCACGACCCGCACCCGACCGAGCAGTGGTCGATCACCGACATCGTGGCCAACTCGTCGAACGTGGGGTCGATCATGATCGGCCAGAAGCTGGGCAAGAACCGGCTCGACGACTACATGCGCGACTTCGGCTTCGGCGAGCGCACGCCCATCGAGTTCCCCGGCGAGTCGTCGGGCCTGTTGCTCGACCCGGCCAAGTACTCGGGCACCTCGCTGGCCACCGTCTCCATCGGCCAAGGCGTGGCCGTCACCGCCCTGCAGATGCTGGCCGCCTACAACACGGTGGCCAACGGCGGCGTGTACGTGGGGCCCAAGCTGGTGAAGGCGACCATCGACACCAAGGGCGAGCGCCACGACACCAAGCCCTCCGACACCCGCCGGGTGATCTCGCCCGAGACGGCGGGGCAGATGACCTCGATGCTCAACGAGGTGGTGCGGGTGGGCACCGGCAAGCAGGCCGCCATCGACGGCTACACCGTGGGCGGCAAGACGGGCACCGCTCGCAAGCCCTTGGAGGACGCCCGTGGCTACAAGCCGGGCGCCTACGTGTCGAGCTTCGCAGGCTTCGTGCCCTCCGAGCAGCCGGAGCTGACCGCCATCGTCATGCTCGACGAGCCCACGACGATCTTCGGCGGGCTGGTGGCGGCGCCGGTGTTCGCCGAGATCTTGCGCTACGCCTTGCGGCAGTACCGCATCCCGCCGCCCGCCGCGGTGCCGCAGGCGCCCGCCAGCGGCGTGCCTGCCACCAATCCCAAGGACGCCGAAGGCGTGGGCGAAGCCGGTGACCCCTCGGACGGCACCACTACCATCCCCCCGTCCCCCAGCTCGCGAAATTCCCCGTAGGAGCGCGCGCTCCCGTGCAACTCGCTTCCCTTCTCGGCGGCGTCGACGTGCTCGAGCGACGCGGCGACCTCGACGTCGACGTTCGTTCCGTCACCCACGACTCGCAGCAGGTCGTGGCGGGCACCCTGTTCTGCTGCGTTCCCGGCGGGGCGGCCGACGGCCACGACTTCGCTCCCGCCGCAGTGTCGGCGGGCGCCGTGGCGCTGCTGTGCGAACGGGTGCTGCCGGTCGACGCCACCCAGGTGCGGGTGGCGTCCGCCCGGGCCTCGATGGGCCCCATCGCCTCGGCCCTCCACGGCCATCCGTCGCGACAACTGCGGGTGGCGGGGGTGACCGGCACCAACGGCAAGACGACGACCACCTACTTCCTGCGCTCGGTGCTCGAAGCGGCGGGCGTCAGCACTGCGGTGATCGGCACGCTGGGCGGCGCCCGCACCACGCCGGAAGCGCCCGAGCTGCAGGCGTTGCTGGCCCGTTCCGTCGAGGAGGGCCGCGGGGCGGTGACGATGGAGGTGTCGTCGCACGCACTGGCCCAGCACCGGGTCGACGGCACGTGGTTCGAGGTGGTGGCCTTCACCAACTTGAGCCAGGACCACCTCGACTACCACCGAGACATGGAGTCGTACTTCGCGGCGAAAGCGTCGTTGTTCGATCCGGGGCGCGCCCGCCTCGGCGTGGTGAACGGCGACGACCCGTGGGGCCGTCGGCTGTTGGAGAGCGTGGCCCTGCCGGTGCGGGCGTACTCCATGGCCGATGCCGACGGCTTGGCCCTGCGCACGACGGGAAGCTCGTTCTCCTGGCGGGGCCAGTCGGTCGAACTGCACCTCGGCGGCGACTTCAACGTGAGCAACGCCTTGTGCGCGGCGGCCATGGCCGACGCCCTCGGCGTGGCGGCCGAGGCGGTGGCCGCCGGGCTGTCGTCGTTGCGGGCCGTGCCCGGCCGCTTCGAGCCGGTCGACGCGGGCCAGGACTTCACCGTGGTGGTCGACTACGCCCATACGCCCGACGGGCTGACGAGGGTGCTGCAGTCGGCCCGCGCTGCGTCGGAGGGCCGGGTCATAGCGGTCTTCGGCTGCGGCGGCGACCGCGACAGGGCCAAGCGCCCGCAGATGGGGGAGGCGGCGTCGACCTTGGCCGACGTCGCCGTGCTCACCAACGACAACCCCCGGAGCGAAGACCCCATGGCCATCATCGGCGAAGTGTTGGCGGGCGTGCCGCTGCGGCGGTCGGTTGTCGTCGAACCCGATCGGGAGGCCGCCATCGCGTTGGCGCTGGAGGCCGCGGGGCCGGGCGACATCGTGGTCATCGCGGGCAAGGGGCACGAGACGGGCCAGACGACGGGCGACGTGACCGTCGACTTCGACGACCGCGTAGTGGCCCGCCGCCTGTTGGAGGCGCGCTCGTGATCGCCCTCGTGCTCTCGGGCGGGATCGCCCTGCTCTTCTCGCTGATCGGCACCCCGTTGTTGATCCGCTGGTTACAGGCCCAGGGCATCGGCCAGCAGATACGCGAGGACGGCCCCGAGGGCCACATCACCAAGGCGGGCACGCCGACCATGGGCGGCCTGATGATCGTGGCGGGCGCCGTCGTCGGCTACCTCGTCGGCCACGCCCGGGCGGGCGCCATCTACACCCGGGCCGGGCTGCTCGTGCTGTTGGTAGTGGTGGGCTTGGGCGTCGTCGGCCTGGCCGACGACTGGATCAAGGTGCGGCGCCAGCGCTCCCTCGGCCTCAACAAGCGGGCCAAGATGGCCGGGCAGTTGGTGGTGGCCGGTGGCTTCGCCTTCCTCGCCACATGGTGGGTGGGCGTCGACGACGCTCTTTCCTTCACCCGGGCCGGTGCGCCGGGCACCCCCGACCTCGGCTGGGTGTGGATGGTGTGGGCCGTGTTGGTGATCATCGGCTCGTCGAACGCCGTGAACCTGACCGACGGCCTCGACGGGTTGGCCGCGGGCTCCGCCGCCTTTGCCTTTTCCGCCTTCGCCATCATGGGGTTCTGGCAGTTCCGGCACCTCGACGTGTACGGCATCTCCCAGGCCCTCGACCTCGCCCTGTTGGCGGTGGCGCTGACCGGCGCCTGCGCCGGGTTCCTGTGGTGGAACGCCGCCCCCGCCCGCATCTTCATGGGCGACACCGGCTCGCTGGCCATCGGCGGCGGCCTGGCCGCGCTGGCGCTGGTGATGAAGCTCGACCTCTTGCTGCCGGTCATCAGCGGGCTCTACGTGCTCGTCACCTTGTCGGTGATCGTGCAGGTGGTCAGCTTCCGTTTCTTCCACCGCCGGGTCTTCCGCATGGCCCCCATCCACCACCACTTCGAGTTGGCCGGGTGGCCGGAGACCACGGTCATCGTGCGCTTCTGGATCCTGGCGGGTCTGTGCACGGCCATGGCCCTCGGCGTCTTCTACGCCGACTTCATCTCCCTCGGCGGCGTCGACTGATGCGAGCGGTGGTGGTGGGCCTGGGCGTCACCGGCCGGGCCGTGAGCCGAGTGCTGCGCGAGGACGGTTACGACGTGGCCGTCTACGACGACCGTCCGGTGGAAGCCGCCGACGTCGAGGTGCTGGCCGAGCTCGACCTGGCGGGCGCCGACCTGGTGGTGCCCAGCCCTGGCGTGCCCGCCCACCATCCCGTGTTCGCGGCGGCGGCCGCCGCGGGCGTGCCCGTGCTCAGCGAGATCGAGCTCGCGTGGCGGCGGGCGTCGATGCCGCTGGTGGCCGTCACCGGCACCAACGGCAAGACGACGGTGACCACGCTGGTGGCCGAGATGCTCAACCGCTCAGGCCGTCGGGCGGTGGCGGCCGGGAACATCGGCCTGCCCTTGGTCGACGCCGTCGAACGCGATGTCGACGTGGTGGTGGCCGAGGTGTCGTCGTTCCAGTTGCAGCACACCGACGGGTTCCGTCCCCGCGTGGCGGTGTGGCTGAACCTGGCCGAAGACCACCTCGACTGGCACCCGACCATGGCGCACTACACCGCGGCCAAGGCCCGCATCTGGGCCAACCAGGCCGACGACGACCTGGCCTTGGTGAACGCCGAGGACGCCGCGGTGATGCTCGCTGCCGCCTCGGTTCCGGCGCGGCTGGAGACGTTCGGACGCGGTGACGCCGACTGGCGCGTGGAAGGCGAAGCACTGGTGGGGCCGATCGGTCCTGTGGTGCCGTTGGCCGAGCTGCCCCGCACGTTGCCGCACGATGTGTCGAACTCGTTGGCCGCCGTCGGCGCGGCCGTGGCCGCCGGTGCCGACCTGGCGTCGTGCGCGCACGTGTTGGCCGAGTTCCGGGGGCTCCCCCATCGCGTGGAGCTGGTAGGCGACGCTGGTGGGGTGCGGTTCTTCGACGACTCCAAGGCGACGACGCCCGCTTCGGTGCTCGCCGCCGTGTCGGGGTTCGACTCGGTGGTGCTGGTGGCGGGCGGGCGCAACAAGGGGCTCGACCTCGGCGTGCTGCGCTCGGTGGCGCCCAAGCTGCGCGCCGTCGTCGCCATCGGCGATGCCGCAGGCGAGGTGGAGAAGGCTTTTTTCGGTGTCGTGCCGGTGACGGTGGCGACGTCGATGGACGAAGCCGTCGCCCAGGCCCGCACCGCCGCCCAACCGGGCGACGTGGTGCTGTTGTCGCCGGGGTGCGCGTCGTTCGACTGGTACCGCAACTACGCCGAGCGCGGCGACGACTTCCGCCGCGCCGTCCTCGAACAGGTGGACGCCTGATGCCCTCCACGATCGACCCCGAGGCCCACGCCCGCCTGGTGGCGGCTCGCGCCGCCACCCGCACCCGCCACCCCACCGCCCATCGGCGCCCGCCTGCGCCGAAAACGCAGGCGGCGTCGAACCCGAAGTTGCGTACGAATCGCGCGGCAAAGCAGCGCGAAAAGTCCGCAACTTCGACCGGGTACCTGTTGCTGCTGGCCCTCGTCACGGTGTTGTGCGTCATCGGCCTGGTCATGGTGCTGTCGTCGTCGTCGGTGGAGGCGCTGCGGCGCTACGGCTCGGCGTGGCTGTTCTTCAAGCGCCAACTGATGTGGCTGGGCGTGGGCACCGCCGTGCTGGTGGTGGCCGCTCGCACCGACTACCGCACATGGCGACGCTTCACCGTGCCCGCCATGGCAGCCAGCTTCGCCTTGCTCACGCTGGTGCTCGTGCCCGGCGTCGGCATCACGGTGAGCGGCTCCAGCCGGTGGCTCGGCATCGGCAGTTGGCGCATCCAGCCGTCGGAGATGGCCAAGCTCGCTGTGCTGCTGTTCATCGCCGACCTCCTGGCCCGGCGCGGCAACCGGGTCGACGACGCCCGGGAGACGCTGCGCCCGTCGTTGCTGGCCTTCGGCGCCGTGGCCTTCCTCGTCATGCTCCAGCCCGACATGGGTACCACCTTGGTGCTCGGCTGCATCACCATGGCCCTGCTGTTCGTGGCGGGCACGCCGTTGCGCCATATGGCCACCCTCGGCGTGGTCTCTGTGGTCGGTGCGTTCGTGTTGGGCATGGCCGAGCCGTACCGGCGGGCTCGCATGATGTCGTTCCTCGATCCCTGGGCCGACGCCGACAACACCGGGTACCAAGTGGCCCAGTCGATCGTGGGGCTGGCCGACGGCGGCATCACCGGGGTGGGCGTGGGTGCCAGTCGGGCCAAGTGGGGCTTCCTGCCCAACGCCCACACCGACTTCATCTTCACCATCATCGGCGAGGAGATGGGCTTGATCGGCAGCCTGCTCGTGCTCGGGCTGTTCGTGGCCTTCGCCGTGCTCGGCGTGCGCGCCGCGGTGCGGGCGCCCGACCGCTTCGGCATGCTGCTCGCCGCGGGGGTCACCGCCTGGATCGGGGGGCAGGCCTTCATCAACATCGGCGCCGTCATCGGCATCCTCCCGGTGACCGGGGTGCCGATGCCGTTCGTGTCGTTCGGCGGCTCGTCGCTCGTCATCATCATGGGCGCCGTCGGCATCCTGTTGAACATCGCCAGGCAGAGCCGGCGCAGCCGTCCCGCCGACTGATGGCCGAACGCACCTGGGCGGTCATCGCCGGGGGCGGCACGGCAGGCCACGTGCTGCCTGCGCTGTCCGCGGCCAAGGCGCTGGTGGCCCGTGGGCACTCGCCGGAGTCGATTCACTTCGTCGGCTCGCGCCGCGGGCTGGAAGCGACACTGGTGCCCGCCGAAGGCTTTTCGGTGACGCTCTTGCCGGGGCGGGGCATCGCCCGCCGGCTGACGCTCGACAACGTGGGTGCGGTGTTCGGCCTGCTGGGCGCCGTCGTGCAAGGACTGGTGCTCGTCTTCCGCTTGCGGCCCGCCGTGGTGCTCTCGGTCGGCGGCTACGCCTCGGTGCCGTGCGCGTTGGCGGCCGTGGTGCTGCGGGTGCCGTTGGTGCTCCACGACCAGAACGCCGTACCCGGCTTGGCGAACCGGTTGGCGGGCCGCTTCGCCCGGGCCGCTGCGGTGTCGTTCCCGGGCACGCCGCTGCCGCGCGCCGTCGTGACCGGCAACCCAGTCCGCGACGAGGTGCGTTCGGTGCCCGGCCGGGCGACCGCTCGCGCCGCGCTTGGGCTGCCTGACGACCGCTTCGTGGTGGGGGTGTTCGGCGGTTCGCTGGGCGCCCGCTCGATCAACCGGGCTGTCGTGGGCTGGGCGGGGCGCGACGACACGGTCGTGTACCACGTGGTCGGCCGGCGCGACTGGGCCGAGATGTCGACGCCGGTCGGCCCCTGGCACCGGCCCGTGGAGTACGAGCAGCGCTTGCCGCTCCTGCTTGCCGCCGCCGACATCGTGGTGTGCCGAGCCGGTGGCACGACGGTGGCGGAGTTGGCCGTGGTGGGCGTGCCCGCCGTACTGGTGCCGCTGCCGTATGCGCCCGGCGACCACCAGACGGCCAACGCCCGTGCACTGGTGGACGCCGGCGGTGCCGTGCTGGTGCGCGACGACGAGCTGTCGCCCGAACGGCTCGACGCCGAGCTCTCCGCCTTGCTGGCGAGCCGCTTGAAGCTGGAGTCGATGGCCGACGCGGCGCGCTCAGTTGGTGTCCCCGATGCCGCCGACCGCCTGGCCGCCGTGGTGGAAGCCCACGCCCGCCGCTGTTCTGGTCCGTCGATCCGGCGCTCTGGC
>DATLNE010000016.1 GCA_035536915.1 Acidimicrobiales bacterium | reverse complement strand
CGACGGGTTCACGTGGGAGTCCACCGACCTCGACGAGACGGCGGCCAAGGGCCGTCACGCCTGGGACGTGGCCGCGGCGAAACTGGCGTCGGGCCACTTCGACCTGCTGATCCTCGACGAGCTCACGTACGCAGTGAAGTACGGCTGGGTCGACGTGGCCGACGGCGTCGAGGGCGTGCGCGGGCGGGCGGCGCACACCAACGTCGTCATCACCGGCCGGGACGCGCCCGAGGAGCTGGTCGGACTGGCCGACACGGTCACCGAGATGCGCAAGGTCAAGCACGCCTACGACCAGGGCATCAAGGCCAAGAAGGGCATCGAGTACTGACCCTCGGGGGGCGCCGCCCCCCGACTGCCTGGACGCAGCGCGCTATTGACATTCGGCGGTAGAGTCGGGGGCGTGGGGGAGCCGATCGAGCTGAGCAAACGCGAGGCATGGGCCGTCCAGTGCATGGACCGCCAACTGGTCGTCATGGACGACCTGGCCGCCCGCGCCGCGCGCCGCTCAGTACTCGATGCCCTTCTTGGCGCCGATGCCCTGGTCGTAGGCGTGCTTGACCTTGCGCATCTCGGTTACCGTGTCGGCCACCTCGACCAGCTCGTCGGCCGCGTCGCGCCCGGTCATCACCACCGACGTCTTCGGCGCCCGGTTGCGGATGGCGTCGGCCACCTCGTCCACCGGCACCCACCCGTACTTCACGGCGTAGGTGAGCTCGTCGAGGATGAGCAGGTCGTAGTCGCCCGAGGCCAGCTTCTCGGCCGCCACCGCCCAGGCGTGCTGGCCCTTGGCCATCGTCTCGTCGAGGTCGGTGGATTCCCACGTGAAGCCGTCACCAAGGGTGTGCCACTCGATGTCGAGGTGCTCGGCCAGCTTGCGCTCGCCGGTCTTCCACTTGCCGCCCTTGATGAACTGGACGACGCCGACCTTCCAGCCCCGAGCCCACCCCCGCGTCATCACGCCGAAGGCGGCCGACGACTTGCCCTTCCCGTGTCCGGTGTTGAGCAGGACGAGCGACTGCGGGCGAGGCATGGCCGCAGGGTATCCGTGCGGCGCGTGGCGAATACGAAGTCGGGAGAGGGGGGCATGCCGATGCACACAATCCGACAGCGGGCCGGCCTTGCCGCTGTCGTGGCCGTTCTCGTCGCTGTCGCCGGCACGCCGTCGTACAGCGCCTACCGATACGACGCCCCCGGGTGGCACGAGGCCCCGGAAGTCGTCATCCCATGGGACGAAGCCTCGACGACGCCGACTGCCGTGTTCGAGGAAGACAACGAGGTCATCACACGACGAGTGGAGATACGCCCCGCCACACCGGTCGTCGGCGAGACGGTCACGGCCCGACTCACGGCGACAGACGCGCTCGGCAAGAGCTACTCCGGGCACATTCACATCGGTGAGAGGCGAGGCGGCCAGTCGAACATGACCTGCGCACGAGGACCCACCCGCCCCGACGCACCGCCGACTTCGCAGCCTTCGCCCAAGACGACGACAAACGTCACGCAGTTCACCATCGAGGCTCCCGGCCGTCACCGCGTCGTCGGCCGGTTCGAGGCATTTACCTGCACGCAGCGTTACGAAGCGACGGCAAACGGTTGGATCGACGTGGTCGCAGGGCCGATCGCGCCGAACCTACGGCACACCCCTCGCGCCACCGTCCAAGAGGTCGTGAACACCCAGCCCGGCGGCTACATCGGCCGCATGTTCAGAGTCGAGGCGTTCGACCATGACGGCTACCTCGGTCACGTGACGTTCGACTGGGGCGACGGGAAGCCCACAACGATGGTGACAGCAAACCCGCGCCAGGACTGCAGCAGCCCGATGCGCCACCTGCCGCGCGGCGAGGAGTACCCGCACTCGCTGGAGATGCACCACCAGTTCGTGGGGTCGGGACGATTCGTCGTGCGAGCGGCCGTCACCACCACCGCCTGCGACGGCCGCCATCCCCAGACAGCGCACGCGGAGTGGGTTGTCGAGATGCCGTAGAGTGACGGCCGTAGCGCAGGGAACCCGGTGCGAGTCCGGGGCTGTCCCGCAACTGTCACCGAGGAGCAACTCCCACCGATGGCCACGGCCCGAAAGGGCGGGAAGGCCGGGGGGCGCCGCGATCCGGGAGCCAGGAAACCTGCCTGCCCGAGACGGCTCGGACAACGCGAGGACGTATGGACTTCCAGATTCGTGTGCGGCGCGAAGGGTCGGTCGACCTTCCCGCCCTGGTATGGCGTTTCCCTGCGGTGATGCGGGCCATCGCCACCGCGCCCCACGGCGGCGGCATCGGCACCCGTCGCTGGGTGCTCAACGCCCAGGTGCCTGCCAAGTACGCCCGCCGCGACCCTGACCACCACCTAGGCAAGATCGGCGTCTCGTTGGGCCTGCCGGGCCGCGGCGTGGGCCTGCTGACGGCAGCCGACGTGCGCTCGTTCACCACAGGCTCCGACGGCGGCGTCGCCGTGCAGGCGACGCTTGGCCTCGGCCACCCGATCCGCGCCGCCGCACCCGACGAGGCCGGCCGCATGCCGATGGTCGGCACCATCAACATCGTGGTGTCGCTGCCCGAGCGGCTCAGCGACGCCGCCTTGGTCAATGCCGTGGCCACGGCCACCGAGGCCAAGACCCAGGCGCTGTGGGACGCCGGCATCGCCGGCACCGGTACCGCCACCGACGCCCTGTGCATCGTGTGCCCCGAAGAAGGGCGTCCGCACGACTTCGGCGGCCCTCGCTCGGTGTGGGGCGCACGCCTCGCCCGCGCCGTGCACGCCGCCGTCCTGGCGGGCGCCACCCGGTGATCACGCTCGTGCTCGGCGGTGCCCGGTCGGGCAAGTCGGCGGTGGCCGAAGCTCTCGCCGCTCGCCTCGGCGACGACGTCACCTACGTGGCGACCGGTGCCGCGGCCGACGACCCCGACATGGGCGCCCGCATCGCCGCCCACCAGGCGCGCCGTCCCGCCACATGGTCGACGGTCGAAGCGGGCGCCGATCTGGCCGACGTGCTGCGCTCGTTGCCAGGGCCCGTGCTCCTCGATGCGCTGGGCACGTGGGTGGCTGGGGCCGAAGGCTTTGCCGTCGACGGTGGCGAGCTGTGCGCCGCGCTGCGCACCCGCCAGGGCGTCACCGTCGTCGTGTCAGAAGAAGTCGGGCTCGGCGTGCACCCCTCGACCGAGGTCGGTCGCCGCTTCCGCGATGCCTTGGGCACGTTGAACCAGGCGGTCGCCGCTATCGCCGACGACGTGTTGTTCGTCGTGGCCGGTCGGGTGCTTCCCTTGGAGCGCCCGTGAACGGCGCACGCCGCGCCGTCGCCTTCCTGACGCCGTTCGGGGGCGCCGCAGACCCCGCTCGGGACGCGGTGATGTGGTTCCCCACGGTGGGCGTGGTGCTCGGCCTGGCGCTGGGTGGCGTGTGGTGGCTGGCCGCCGAAGCGTGGTCGCCGTTGGTGGCCGCCGCCTTGGTCGTCGTGGCCGACCTGGGCGTGACCGGGCTGCTCCACGCCGACGGCTTGGTCGACAGCGCCGACGGGCTGTTGCCCCACCTCGATCGCCACCGCCGCCTCGAGGTCATGGCGGCACCGGATGCCGGCGCCTTCGGCGTGTGGGTGGCCGTCGCCGTGTTCGCCCTGCGCTGGGGCGCCCTGGCCACGCTCAACCCCGCGCCCTTCCTGCTCGCCGGGCTGTGGTGCGCGTCGCGCACGGCCATGGCGGTGACGATGACGCGAGTTCCGTACGCCCGGCCCGCGGGCGGCCTGGCCACCGCGTTCGGACCCGGAGGCAACGAGCCCGTGATCGCCCTCGGGCTGCCCGCCGCACTGTTGTTGGCCGCCGGCTGGCGGCCGATCATCGGCCCGCTCGCAGTCCTGTGGGCCCTGGCCGCGGCCGCGGGCGTCGTCCTGCTCGCCCGCCGACGGCTGGGCGGCTTCACCGGTGACGTGTTGGGCGCGGCCGGCTTGGTCGGCGAAACCGTCGGCCTCGTCGTGGCGGCGGCCCGATGGTGAGCCGCGGCCGGGCCGTGGCCTTGGGCCTGGTGGCCGACATGGTGCTCGGGGAGCCGCCCGTGCGGCCGCACCCCGTCGCCCTGTTCGGGCGGACGGTGCGCGCCGTGGAACACCGCCTCTACCGCGACACCCGTGCGGCAGGGGCGCGCCATGCAGCAGTCGGGGTCGGCATCGGCGCGGCGGCAGGAGTGGTCGTGCGCTCCACGGCCCTGGCCACGTACGTCGCCGTCGCGGGCCGGGCCCTGTGGCAGGCGGCCGACGCTGTCGCCGTCGCCCTCGACGCCGACGACCTCGACGAAGCGCGCCGGCTCCTCCCCGCACTGGTGGGACGCGACCCCGCAGGCCTCGACGCCAAGGACATCGCTCGCGCCGCCGTCGAGTCGGTGGCGGAGAACACCGTCGACGCCGTGGTGGCGCCCGCCCTGTGGGCCATGGCCGCAGGTGCTCCCGGCGCCTTTGCCCATCGAGCGACCAACACGTTGGACGCCATCGTCGGCCATCGTTCGCCGCGCTACGCCCGCTTCGGGTGGGCGTCGGCCCGCCTCGACGACGCCGCCGCTTTCGTGCCGGCGCGCGCCACCGCCTTCCTCGTGGCAGCAGTGCGACCACGGGCCGCCGTTTCCGTCGTGCAGGCCGTGCGTCGCGACGCACCGCACCATCCGTCGCCCAACGCCGGGGTTGCCGAGGCCGCGTTCGCCGCCGCCCTTGGGCTCCGACTCGGCGGAGAATCGCGGTACGGCGAGCGGGTGGAGCTGCGACCGCCGATGGGCGACGGGCGACCTCCCGAGCCGCACGACATCGGCCGCGCCATCCGCCTGTCGCAACACGTGACGGCGGCGTTGGCCGCGGGATTGGCGGTGCGGTCGTGATCAGCGAACACGGGGGCAACGCCCGCGCCGTGGCGCAAGCGCTCGGGCTCGACCCCGACGACGTGCTCGACCTGTCGGCCAGCCTCAACCCGGTGGCGCCCGATCCCACCCGGATCGTCGCCCGCCACCTCGACGCCCTCAGCCGCTACCCCGACCCCACGCGCGCCACCGCAGCGCTGGCCGACGCCATGGACGTGGAGGTCGACCGGCTGCTGCTCACCAACGGCGGCGCCGAAGCCATCGCCTTGGTGGCCGCCGACGTGCACGCCGGATGGGCCGACGAGTGCGACTTCGCCCTGTACCGGCGGTACCTCCCCGTGCTCGATCCCACCGGCGCCCGCTTCCGGTCCAACCCGCACAACCCCACGGGCCGACTGGCCGACGCAGAGCAACGCGCCGACGTGTGGGACGAGGCCTTCTACCCGTTGGCCACCGGCCGGTGGACCCGCGGCGATGCCGACGCTGTCGTCATCGGCTCGTTGACCAAGCTGCTCGCGTGCCCTGGCTTGCGCGTCGGCTACGTGCTCGCCGACGCCGCCACGATCGAGCGTCTCCGTCAGCGCCAACCGCAGTGGTCGGCGAACGGCTTGGTGTGCGCCGCCCTTCCCGACCTGCTCGACACCGTCGACCTGCTTGTGAGCGCGCGTGCCGTCGCCACGCTGCGAGCGCAATTGCTCGCCTTGCTGACGGACCACGGCCTCGACCCACTGCCCTCCGACGCCAACTACGTCGTGTGCAACGACGTCTACGCCGAGCTGGTGAAGCACGGCATTGTCGTGCGCGACTGCACGGCGTTCGGCCTGCCCGACCGGGTGCGCATCGCCGTGCCCGACGAGCACGGCCTGGCCCGCCTGGCGGAGGCACTCTCGTGACCGGCGGGCTGATGGTGTGCGGCACGACCAGCGACGCGGGCAAGAGCTCGGTCGTCACTGCGCTGTGTCGCCTACTCGCCCGACGCGGCGTGAAGGTGGCGCCGTTCAAGGCCCAGAACATGGCGCTCAACTCCTACGTGACGCCGAGCGGCCATGAGATCGGCCGGGCCCAAGGAGTGCAGGCGCTGGCCGCGGGCATCGAGCCGGAAGCGGCCATGAACCCGATCCTGCTGAAGCCGACCGGCGAGCGGACGAGCCAGGTCGTCGTGCTCGGCAGGCCGCTGGCCCACATGAGCGCTGTCGAGTACCACGAGCACAAGCCGCAGCTGCTGCAGACCGTGCTCGACTCACTCGACGACCTGCGCCGACGGTTCGACGTGGTGATCGTCGAGGGCGCAGGCAGTCCCACCGAGATCAACCTCCTCGACCACGACATCGTGAACCTGCGCCTGGCCCACGAGGCCGACCTGCCCGCCATCGTGGTCGGCGACATCGACCGGGGCGGCGTGTTCGCCGCGCTCTACGGGACGGTGGCCTTGCTGCCCGACCACTACCGCGCTCGCGTCAAGGGCTTCGTCATCAACAAGTTCCGCGGCGACCCGGCGCTGCTCGGTGACGGCCTGGCCGAGTTGGAACGGCACTGCGGCGTGCCCACCTTGGGCGTCGTCCCTTACGTACACGACGTCGCCCTCGACGCCGAAGACTCGTTGTCGTTGTCGGGCCGCCGGCCGCGGCCGCTGGGCGAGGCCAAGGGCGACAGCCTCGACATCGCTGCCGTCCGACTGCCTCGCATCTCCAACTTCACCGACCTCGATGCACTCTCCATCGAACCCGGCGTCGGCGTTCGCTTGGTCGACGACGCCGCCGCCCTCGGCGAGCCCGACCTCGTCGTGCTGCCCGGCAGCAAGGCGACCGTCGCCGACCTCGACTGGCTGCGAGGACGGGGCCTCGACCGTGCCATCGACCGCCTCCGTCGTCGGGGCACGTTGGTGCTAGGCGTCTGCGGGGGCTACCAGATGCTCGGCCGCCGCCTGCACGACGACGTGGAGTCGGGACGAGGAACGGTCGACGGCCTCGGGTGGCTCGACGTGGAGACCACCTTCGCTCCCGACAAGATCACCCGCCAGCGCCGCGGGCACGCCATGGGCGCTCGCGTCACCGGCTACGAGATCCACCACGGGATCGTCACCCGCGGCGCACGTTCTGCCGGCTGGCTGCACCTCGACGACGTGTACGGCAGCGAGGACGAGGGCGCCGTCGACCTGGAGGACGCGTCGGTGCTGGGCACCTCGCTGCACGGCGTCTTCGAGGACGACGGGTTCCGGGCTGTGTTCCTCACCGAGGTCGGGCGTCGGCGCGACAAGTCGTTCGTGCCCGCAGGCGTGTCGTTCGCCAAGGCCCGCGAGGCGCAGTTCGACCGCTTGGCCGACGTGCTCGAAGCCGCCCTCGACCTCGACGCCCTCGATCGCATCATCTCGGAAGGCTGCCTCCGCTCGTGATCCTGTTCCTGACCAACGCCGACACCGAGATCTTGGCCCTGCGCTCGGTGATCGAAGGGCTGCCCGAAGGCTTTCCTCGGGTACGGGCCGCCAACCCGTCGCACCTCGCCGCTGCGCCCTCGATCGAGGGAGTCCAAGCGGTGTTGGTGCGACTGCTCGGTGGCCGCCGCGCCTGGGAAGAGCAGTTCGACGACCTGCGACAGGCATGCGTCGCCCGCAACGTGCCGCTGCTGGCCTTCGGCGGCGAAGCGGCGCCCGATGCCGAGCTCACGGCATTGAGTACGGCGGTGCCTGCCGCCGTCACCCAGGCCTTTGCCTACCTGGCCGCGGGCGGGCTCGACAACATCGAGCAGTTGCTCCGCTTCGTGGCCGGGTTGCCAGCGGCGCCGCCGGTCGAGGTGCCTGCCACCGGGGTGTTCGGCAGCCCGTCGTACGACCCTTCCCGCCCCACCGTTGGCGTCGTCTTCTACCGCGCGCACCTGCTCAGCGGGAACACGCAGTTCGTCACCGACCTGTGCGACGGCATCGAAGCCGCCGGGGCCAACGCCCGCCCCGTCTACTGCTACTCGCTTCGCGACGGTATCGACCTCGAGCTGCTGCGGGGCTGCGACGCCGTGGTCACCACCGTGCTCGCCGCAGGCTCCGCCGACGGCGACGACTGGGACCCCGGCGCCATGGCGCACTTGGGCGTGCCCGTGGTGCAGGCCGTCGCAGCCACGCAGCCGTCCGCTGCCTGGGAGGCGAGCGACAGCGGCCTGACCCCGATCGACGTGGCCATGGCCGTCGCCATCCCCGAGTTCGACGGGCGCATCGTGACCGTGCCGTTCTCGTTCAAGGAGACGGTCGACGACGGCGACGACCTCGGCGCGCCGGTCACCGCCTACCGCACCCGGCCCGACCGCGTGGCCAGGGTGGCGGGCATCGCCACACGCTTGGCTCGGCTGGGCCATGTGCCGGTCGACGAGCGGCGAGTCGCCGTGGTGCTTTCGGCCTACCCGACCAAGCGCAGTCGGATCGGCAACGCCGTCGCCCTCGACACCCCCGCCTCCGTGGTGGCGTTGCTCCACGCGCTGCGTGACGCCGGGTACCGCGTCGACCGGGTGCCCGACGACGGTGACGCCCTCATGGCCGAGCTCATCGACGCCTTTTCCTACGAGAAGGAGACGCTCACCACCGAACAACTCCGGCGGGCGCCGGGCCGGTGGGCGGCATCGCAGTACGCAGAATGGTTTGCCTCGCTCGATCTCACTATCCGAGATGAGTTGCTCATCTCACATGGTGAGACACCGGGACGGGCGTACGTGCACGAGGGCGAGTTCGTCTTCCCGGGGCTCGACCTCGGAGGGGTGCTCGTCACCGTGCAACCGCCGCGCGGCTTCGGTGACGACCCCATCGCCGTGTACCACTCCCCCGACCTGCCGCCGACGCACCACTACCTCGCCTTCTACCGGTGGTTGGAGCGGGGGTGGGGCGCGCACGCCGTCGTGCACGCGGGCAAGCACGGCACCTTGGAATGGCTGCCCGGCAAGGGCGTGGGCCTGTCGGCTACGTGCTACCCCGACATCGCCTTGGGCGACCTGCCGCTGGTCTACCCGTTCGTGGTCAACGACCCGGGCGAGGGCACGCAGGCCAAACGACGGGCGCATGCGGTGGTGATCGACCACCTGCTCCCTCCCATGACGCGGGCGGAGACCTACGACGACCTGGCTCGCCTGGAGTCGTTGCTCGACGAGTACGCCCAGGTGGCCTCCCTCGATCCCGCCAAGCTCCCGGCCATCCGGGCCAAGGTGTGGGACCTCCTGGTGCAAGCGGAACTGCACCGTGACCTAGGCCTCGACGAGGCACCCGACGGCGACGCCTTCGACGACCTGCTGCTGCACGTCGACGGCTACCTGTGCGAGCTGAAAGACGCTCGCATCCGGGGCGGGCTGCACACCCTCGGTCGAGCGCCGGAGGGCGAAGGCGAGCTCGACTTGGTCCTGGCGATGACCCGACTGCCGCAGGGCAGTGTGCCCGCGCTGCGACGGCCCACCGACGGCACCTTGCGCGATACCGACGCCGCCGAAGCGGAGGCCAGAGCCGCACTGGCCGACGTGCAAACCGCGGGGTGGCAGTACGACGGCGAGCACCCGACGTTGCGGTGGGTGTGCGAACGCCTGGTCCCGGCGTTGCACCGCACGTCCGACGAGATCGACAACACGTTGGCGGCCCTCGACGGTCGCTTCGTCCCCTCGGGACCGAGCGGCGCGCCCACCCGCGGCATGGCGCACGTCCTACCGACGGGGCGGAACTTCTACTCCGTCGACCCCAAGGCACTGCCGTCACAACTGGCATGGGACGTGGGGTGCAAGCTGGCCGACGCGCTCGTCGAGCGGCACCTCGCAGAAGAGGGGCGCTACCCGGAGACGGTCGGCCTGGTGGTGTGGGGCACGGCGGCCATGCGCACGGCGGGCGACGACGTCGCCGAGGCACTCGCCCTGCTCGGCGTCCGTCCCGTGTGGGCGGCGGAGTCGGGCCGGGTCACCGGGTTGGAACTGATCGCCGACGAGGAGTTGGGGCGCCCCCGCATCGACGTCACCCTGCGCATCTCCGGGTTCTTCCGCGACGCCTTCCCCCACCTCATCCAACTGCTCGACGACGCCTTCCGGCTGGCGGGCTTCGACGACGACCCCCGCATCTTCGGGGCCAAGCCCGGTGCGTACGGCTCGGGCATCCTGCCGTTGCTGGAGTCGCGCCAGTGGAGCGACGACGCCGACCTGGCCGCCGTGTACGAGACGTGGAGCGGCTATTCGTACGGCCGCTCGGGCATGGGCGTGCCCGCCGTCGAAGCCATGCGCCGACGCTTCACCGCCATCGAGGTGGCGGTCAAGAACCAGGACAACCGCGAGCACGACATCTTCGACTCCGACGACTACCTGCAGGACCACGGCGGCATGATCGCCACCATCCGGGCCTTGCGCGGCGGTGTCGAGCCCAAGGCGTGGTTCGGCGACTCCGCCGATCCCGCGCAGCCCAAGGTCCGCAGCCTGGCCGAAGAAGCGGCGCGCGTCGTGCGCACCCGGGTGCTCAACCCCAAGTGGATCGGCGCCATGCAGCAGCACGGTTACAAGGGCGCCTTCGAGTTGGCCGCCACCGTCGACTACCTCTTCGGCTACGACGCCACCGCCCACGTGGTGGAGGACTGGATGTACGAGCGGGTCACCGAGGCCTACGTGGCCGACCCCGGCGTGCGGAAGTTCCTCGAGCAATCGAACCCGTGGGCGCTGCGGTCGATGGCCGAGCGGCTGTTGGAAGCCAACGAGCGCGGGCTGTGGGATGCATCCGAGCGAGCGCTGTCGACGTTGCGCGCCGCGCTGCTCGAGGCCGAGGGTTGGGAGGAGATGCGATGAGGTTCCCGTTCCACGACGTGGTCGGGCAGGAGGACGTGAAGCTGGCCCTGCTCCTGGCCGCCGTCGACCCGGCCATCGGCGGCGTCCTCCTGCGGGGCGAGAAAGGCAGCGCCAAGTCGACCCTCGCTCGCGGCCTGGCGGGCCTGCTGGCCGACGACGCCCCCTTCGTGGAGTTGCCGGTGGGCGCAACCGAGGACCGCGTCGTCGGCGCCCTCGACATCGAAGCGGCGCTGACCCAGGGCGAGCACCGCTTCCGCCCCGGTTTGCTGGCCGCGGCCCACGGCGGCGTGCTCTACGTCGACGAGGTCAACCTCCTGCCCGACCACTTGGTCGACGTGCTGCTCGACGTGGCTGTGTCGGGCGTCAACCGGGTGGAGCGCGACGGCATCTCCCACAGCCACCCGAGCCGCTTCGTGCTCATCGGGTCGATGAACCCCGAAGAGGGCGACCTGCGCCCGCAGTTGCTCGACCGCTTCGGCCTCGCCGTCGACGTCACTGCTCCGACCGACCCGGCCGAGCGGGCCGAGATCGTGCGGCGCCGCCTTGCCTTCGACCGCGGTGAAACAAACGAGGGCGACGGCGGCGAGCTGCGGCGCCGTCTGCGCGACACCCGTTCCGGCCGCGTCCCCGACGACCTCATCGACACCGTCACCCGCCTCTGCGTCAGCGTCGGCGCCGAAGGGCTGCGGGCCGACCTCGTCATCTGCCGGGCCGCGGCGGCGCTGGCGGGCTGGGAAGGACGCTCGGAAGCGACGGTCGACGATGTGCGCCGGGTGGCGCCCCTCGCCCTGGCCCACCGCCGGCGCCGGTCGCCCCTCGACGACGCAGGCATCGACCAGCAAGAGATCGACGACGCGCTGCAGGAACCCGACGACACCGAAGCCCGCAACGACGAGGAACGAGTGGCTGCACCCGACGACCCGCCCCCGTCGGTCGTGCGCCTCAGCGCGGCGAGGCACAACGCACTGAGCGAGAGCGCGGGTCGACGTTCGACCGTCGAAGGGCCACGCGGCCGCCTGGTCGACACCCGCGCTCCCGACGGCATCGTCACGGCGGTCGCCGTCGCCGCCACCGCACAGGCCGCCGCTGTGCGCCGCGCCCTCGACCCCGACGACGAAGCACGGCTCCGGCGTGCCGACCTGCGCGAGGCGGTGCGCGAGCAGCGGGCGGGCAACCTCATCGTGCTGGCCGTCGATGCCTCAGGCTCGATGGGCGCGGAGCGGCGCATGGAGGCGGTGAAGGGCGCCGTCGTCGGCCTGCTCCTCGACGCCTACCAACGGCGCGACCGCGTGGCGCTGGTGTCGTTCCGCGGCGACGACGCCGCAGTGGCGTTGCGCCCCACCAGCAGTGTCGAAGTGGCGCGGGCTCGCTTGGCCGAGCTGCCCACCGGCGGTCGCACGCCGCTGGCCGCCGGCCTCCTCGCCGCCCTCGACCTGGCGACAACGGCGACCGCTCGCGACAGCGCGCACCGCCCGCTGGTCGTGCTCGTCAGCGACGGCCGTGCCACCGCCGCGCCCGACGGCACCGACCCCGTCGAGGCCGCCCACCAGGCTGCCCTCGCCGTGCGGCGACGCAACATCGACGCCGTGGTGCTCGACGCCGAGGACGGCCACACCCGCCTCGGCTTGGCCCGCGACCTCGCCGCGACCATGAACGCCCGTTACCTCCCACTGGCGCAGCTCACCGCCGCCGCCGTGGAGACTGCCATCCGGGAGGCCGTGCAATGACCAGCCGCTTCGACGCCGCCGTCGCCCGCATCACCCCGCTCGACCCGGCCGCCGCCGCAGCAGCCGCCGCCCACCACGACCGCCTGACCAAGCCCCGTGGCGCCCTCGGCCGGCTGGAAGCGGCGGGCGTGCAACTGGCCGCCATCGCAGGCACCAGCCCGCCGCCGATGCCGAGCCCCGCCACCGTCGTCGTGTTCGCGGGCGACCACGGCGTGGTGGCCGAGGGCGTCACCCCGTGGCCGTCGGAAGTGACGGCGCAGATGGTGGCGAACTTCTGCGCCGGTGGCGCCGCCGTCAACGTCCTCGCCCGACAAGCCGGCGTGCAGGTCGTGGTGGTCGACGTGGGGGTGGCGTCCGACATCGCCGCCACTGCCGACAACCTGTGGCGGCACAACGTGCGCCGCGGCACTCGCAACCTGGCCCACGAACCCGCCATGACGGTCGAGGAAACGCGCGCCGCCCTCGACGTCGGCGTCGAGGTGGCCGAGCGCTGCGTCGCCGACGGCGCTCGCTGCCTGCTCACCGGCGACATGGGCATCGGCAACACCACGCCGTCGGCCGCCCTCATCGCCGCCTTCACCGGCCGCCCCGCAGCCGACGTCACGGGACGGGGCACCGGCATCGACGACGCCACCCTCGCCCACAAGGCCGGCGTGATCGACGACGCTCTGGCGCGCCTCGATCCCGGCGCGCCACCAGTCGAGGTCCTCGCCGCCGTCGGCGGCCTGGAGATCGCCGCCTTAGCCGGCTTTGTGGTCGGTGGCGTGGCCGCGCGGGTGCCGGTGGTGGTCGACGGCGTCATCGCCGCCGCCGCTCTCGTCGTGGCCGACGCCCTCGCTCCTGGCGTCAGCCGCCACTGCTTCGCAGGCCACCGCTCGAGCGAGCCGGGCGCGACTGTGGCCCTTGCCCACCTCGGCTTGGAGCCGTTGCTCGACCTCGGCCTCCGGCTAGGCGAGGGAACCGGCGCAGTCCTGGCGCTGCCGCTCCTGCAGGCGGCCGCCGCCGTCCTGCGGGAGATGGCCACCTTCGACGGCGCAGGCGTGACCGAACACGATGCGTCGGTCGGCCCCATACATACGTCCGTGACAGGCAACGACTGACCGCGTACTATCGAAAACGGCTCGGGAACTCGCCTCAGCGTTCCCCTCTGCAAGTGGGATTCTGCAAAGGGAGAACCATGGCGATCACCGAGGGAAGTCGGCACCGGATGCACCAGCGGCTGGAGGAGCTGATGGGCGACGAGGACGCGGGCACCTTGATGGAGCACCTGCCACCCGTCGGGTGGGCCGACATTGCCACCAAGGACGACCTCGCGCACCTGCAGGCCGCGACGAACACTGACATGAACCACCTGCGTGCCGAGGTGAAGGCGGACATCAACCACCTGCGTGCCGAGGTGAAGGCGGACATCGCCCAGCTCCGGGGTGAGGTCAAGGCGGAGTCGGGGTTGCTGCGGTCGGAGTTCGCGCACCTCCAGGAGGTCATGGCCATCCAGTTCGGGACAATGGCGACCAAGTCCGAAGTCGAATCTGTCCGATCCGAACTGCACAAGGTCGTCCGCACCCACACCGTGTTCCTCGTCGGCACAAACCTGACGATGGCCGGGCTGCTGGCCGCCTTGTTCGCCCGCTAGTCCACCGGCTCGGTGACGAAGTCGATAACGACTCCACCGCACCCACGAACGACGGCTCCAAGTCGGCGTAGGAACGGACCGAGCCCAGCAGCCGCTTCCACAGCCGGCCCGGCTCCGGCTCACCGAAGAAGGCGCACACGCCCTCCTTCCAAGGCGTGCCCCGAGGCACCACCGGCCACGCGTCGATGCCTACCACCGACGGGCGGATGGCCTGCCACACGTCGACATAGGGCGTCCCCGTCACCAGCACATGCGGATGGGAGACGGCCGCCGCCAGCCGGGCTTCCTTCGACCCCGGCACCAAGTGGTCGACCAGCACCCCCAGTCGCCGCCCCCGGGCCGGAGCGAACGACCGCACCACGTCGACCAACACGTCGACACCGTCGAGGCGTTCGACCACGACGCCTTCCACCCGCAGGTCGTCGCCCCACACCTTCTCGACCAGTTCGGCGTCGTGCACGCCTTCCACCACGATGCGCCCCGCACGCGCCACCCGCGCCGGCGCTCCGGCCACGGCCACCGACCCCGACGCCGTGCGAGCCACACCGCCGCCGCCCGCACTCGCACGGGGTCGCACCAGCGTCACCGCCCGCCCCTCCACGTCGAAGGCCCCCGGGACCAGTCGGAACAACCGCTCCGATCCCACCGGCCCTCGCAACACCACGCAGTCGGCGTCGAAGCGCACGACGCGGCCGCCGAAGCGTGACGCCCGGTGCACGACGGCCAGGCCGGGCTCGGCCTCCACCGCCGGGTATTCGACCGCCATCCGCAAGGGCCCGTCGACCGGTCCGCCGAGTACCCCGTTGCCGTTCCACCGCTGCGTCACAAGACGACGACGGTAGCGGCCGGATTCCGCCGACTTGCGCACCCGACGGCAAAGTGACAAGCCTGTAATACGAGGCCGCACGCGGGTCGGCCCTCGACAGCGCCGACGGGGCGACCGTCCCTGAGACCGTCCCCGGTGCACTGAAACCCCGGTTCTCGGGCCTTCTCCCTTGTAGGTCGAGAACTCCGCGACGCCGCTTCCCCCTCCGTGATCCTGACCGGAGCGCGGGTCGGCGCCCCGATGAAAGAAGGGAACTCCGCATGACCCCTCGACCCATTCGTCGCGCGCGTGCAGCCGCCGCCGTGACGCTCGGAGCAGTTGCAACCCTGGCGGCCCCCGACACCTCGGTGGCCGCTCCCGGCGAAGGCGCAGTTCATGCCTTCGGCGAGGCGCCCCACCACGGCCAGCCCGGCGAGAACGCCGCCGCCGGTGCCGTCGCACTGGCGTCGGCCCGCAACGGCGACGGCTACTGGGTGGCCGCCGCCGACGGCGGCGTGTTCACCTACAACGCACCGTTCCACGGCTCGGCGGCGGGCCGCCCGTTGAACCGTCCCATCGTCGACATGGCAGCCACGCCCACCGGCAACGGTTACTGGTTGGTGGCCTCCGACGGCGGCATCTTCACCTACGGCGACGCTCGGTTCGCAGGCTCCACCGGCGGACAACACCTCAACCGCGCCATCGTCGCCATGGCCCCCACGCGCACCGGCCACGGCTACTGGTTGGTGGGCGAGGACGGCGGCGTCTTCACCTTCGGCGACGCCGCCTTCCATGGCTCGCTCGGCGGGCAGCACCTGCAAGCGCCGATCGTGTCGGCGGCGGCGACGCCCACCGGACGCGGCTACTGGCTGGCAGCCGCCGACGGCGGCGTGTTCGCCTTCGGCGACGCGGGCTTCCACGGCTCGCTCGGAGGCCAACGCCTCCAGGCGCCCATCGTGGCCACGGCAGCGACGAGCACCGGGCGCGGCTATTGGTTGGCCGCCGCCGACGGCGGGGTCTTCACCTTCGGCGACGCCGCCTTCGCCGGCTCGCTCGGAGGCAACCCGCCGCCCGCACCCGTCGTCGACCTGGCGATCGCCCGCGGGCGCAACGGCTACTGGCTGGCGACGGGCCGACGGCGCCACGACCTCGGCGTCTTCACCGCCACCTGCTACGCCCTGCGCGGCACCACTGCGTCGGGACGCCCGGCGGGGCCGGAGGGCATCGCCGTCGACCCTCGCGTCATCCCGCTGGGGACGCGCGTGGTTGTGGAAGGCCAAGGCGAGCGCATCGCCTCCGACACCGGCGGCGACATCCGCGGCTACCGCATCGACGTGTGGAAGCCCTCGACGGCCGAGTGCAACGCCTTCGGCCGGCGCGAGCTCCGGGTGTGGCGCGTCGGCTGACAGACAGAATGAGGACGTGACCTTCCCTCTGGCGGGACTGCGCGTCCTCGACCTGTCTCGCGTGGTGTCCGGCCCGTTCGCGGGCCGGATACTCAGCGACCTCGGCGCCGACGTCGTCAAGGTCGAACCGCCCGAGGGCGACGTCACCCGGGTGTGGGGCGAGGTCCGCCACGGCCTCTCGGGCTTCTACACCCAGCAGAACGCAGGCAAGCGCGACGTCTGCATCGACCTCAAAGCGCCAGGCGGCGGCGCCCTCGTGCAGCGCCTGGCCGCCCGAGCCGACGTGGTGATCGAGAACTTCCGCCCCGGCGTGGCCGACCGCCTCGGCGTGGGCTACGGCGCTCTCTCTGCAAGCAACCCGCGCGTCGTCATGCTGTCGGTCACCGGTTTCGGCCACGACTCCCCCGACGCCCATCGACAGGCCTACGCCCCGGTCATCGATGCCGAAGCAGGCCTCATCGGCCGTCAGGCGGCCTTCGACGACGTGGCGTCCGACCCCATGCTGTCGATCGCCGACACCAACGCCGCCTTGCACGGCCTCGTCGCCGTGCTCGCCGCACTCCACCTGCGTGCGACCACCGGGACGGGCCAGCACATCGACATGGCCATGCTCGACGCCATGGTGGCCACCGACGACTACGCCCACCACGCCCTCGACCGCTCCCCGATCCGGCGCCTGGGCGGCGAGGTGTGGGAGGCGCCAGGCGGGCCGATCCTGGTAGCGGGCGAGTTCCGCAACACGTGGGTGCGACTGCGCCACGTCGTGGCCGACCCCAGCCCCGAAGGTGCCGACCTCGACACCAAGATCGTCCATCGGCGCCAGGCGGTGGCCGCGTGGATGGCCTCGTTCGCCGACCGCGACCAACTGAAACGAGCGCTGGAGGCGGCCGACCTGGCGTGGGGCGACGTGCGCTCGCCGTTCGACGCCGTGGACCAGCCGTCGATCACCGCCCGGCGCATGGCTGCCGAGGTCGACGACCGAGGCGGCGGGCAGCGGCGGGTCGTGCAGTCGCCGTACCGATTCTCCGACGCCGACAGCGGCGTGCGCGGCCCCGCGCCCCATCGAGGCGAGCACAACACCGAGGTACTGCGCGACTGGCTCGACCTCGATGCGTCAGCCGTGGAACCCGGCGTCCTCCTGGCCGAAGAGCGCCCGTAGCACCGTTTGGCCAGTTCGTTCCGCGCCCGCCGCAACCCGGGCGGCCAAGGCGCCGGGGGCAAGTCCCAAGAATCGGCAAGGATCGGACATCGCGTTCAGGATTTCGCGCCAAAACGCCGATACTCATTGGAGCAACCGGCGGAAGGAACCCTGTGCGTCAATCTGTGCCCCCTGTTCGTCGCGGCCTGCGAGCGCTGCTCGTCGCCCTGCTGTCCGTGGCCGGCTTGGCCATGGCGGGCGAGTTCAGCCCCGCAGAAGCAGCGATCACCGTCACCCACAAGTGGACCCGGTCCTACCCGGGCAGCCACATCGTGGGCTCGTCTCCTCTGGCCGTCGACCTCGACGGGGGTGGCCAGGACATCGTCGTGGGCGCCTACGACGGCAAGGTCTACGGCGTGCACGGCTCCAACGGCAGCACTGTGCCCGGCTGGCCCCACCAGGTCACCGAAGGCATCTGGTCGTCGCCGTCGGCGGCCGACGTGGACGGCAACGGCACGCCCGAGGTGTTCATCGGCAGCGGGCTCGCCCATACCCCCACACCGCACGGGGCCATGAACGCCATCAACTCCAACGGCACCACCCGCTGGCGCTACCACAACACAGACAACGTCAACCCGCGCGCCGCAGTGACCGCCAGCGCCCCGCTGGCCGACCTCAACAACGACAGCGTCGTCGACCTGCCGTTCGGCACCATGAGCGTGCTGGCCCGCAACCTCCAGGCTTCCAGCGGTGCCTCCAACGGCGGTTGGCCTCTCATGACCGACGACTCCACATTCTCGTCAGGCGCAGTGGCCGACGTGGACGGCGACGGCCAGAGCGACTTCATCTTCGGCGGCGACGGCACCCCTGGTGGCTACGTCAACATCAAGGGCGGCCGCCTCCGCGCCATGCGAGGCAACGGCACCGAGATCTGGCACCGCGACTTCAACGACATCGTGTACTCCTCCCCCGCCGTCGGCGACATGGACGGCAACGGCGCCTTGGAAATCGCGATCGGCAACGGCGAGTACTGGCACATGGTCGAGGGCTACCGCGGCCACGAGGACTCTCGTCGGGTGTTCCTGCTCGACGCCCGCACCGGCGGCGTGCACTGGTCGAAGGACCTGATCGGGCGCAGCAGCACCTCGCCCGCCATGGCCGACGTCAACGGCGACGGCCGGCTCGACGTCGTCATCGGCACGCAGGAACCGGGCGTGGGCCGCGTCTACGCCTTCGACCGGGCAGGCAACAAGCTGCTCGAGATCAACCCCGGCGGGGCCGTGATCGGCTCCGTCACCACCGCCGACCTCAACAGCGACGGCGCCCAGGACCTGCTGGTGCCCACCGGCGCCATGGTCAAGGCCTACAACGGGCGCAACGGCGCCCACCTGTTCGACCTGGCCAGCCAGGTGAGCTTCCAGAACTCCCCGCTGGTCACCGACGTCGACGGCAACGGCCGCATCGACATCATCGTGGCGGGCACCCGGCCCGGCTCCAACGCCGGTGAGATCATCCGCTACGAGTTGACGGGGTCGTCGTTCGGCAACCTCGGCTGGCACACCTTCCGCAAGGACGCCCGCCGCACCGGCTCGTGGACGAACCCCCCGTTGCGGCACACGTTCTGCAACGAGCCGGGCGGCTACTGGATGGCGGCGCGCGACGGCGGCATGTTCGCCTTCTGCGACGCCCCCTTCCTCGGCTCCATGGGCGGCAAGCCCTTGAACTCGCCGATCGTCGGCATGGCGTCGACCCGCTCGGGCCGGGGCTACTGGCAGGTGGCAGCCGACGGCGGCATCTTCTCCTTCGGCGACGCCCAGTTCTACGGGTCGATGGGCGGCACGCCGCTCAACGCACCGATCGTCGGCATCGCCCGCACCCCTTCGGGCAACGGCTACTGGATGGTGGCCCGTGACGGCGGCATCTTCTCCTTCGGTGATGCCAACTTCTACGGCTCCATGGGCGGCAAGCCGCTCAACCGTCCCATCGTCGCCATCACACCGCATCCGGGCGGCGGCTATTGGATGGTGGCGTCTGACGGCGGCATCTTCGCCTTTAATGCCCCCTTCCTGGGGTCGATGGGCGGCCGTCCGCTCAACGCACCGATTGTGGGCATGACGGCCAACGGCAGCGGGACCGGCTACTGGATGGTGGCGTCCGACGGCGGCATCTTCGCCTTCGGGGTGCCGTTCATGGGCTCGATGGGCGGCACCCGCCTCAACGCTCCCATCGTGTCGATGACCCCGACGCCTCGGGGCGACGGGTACCGCATGGTGGCCTCCGACGGCGGCATCTTCTCCTTCAACGCCCCGTTCTTCGGCTCGATGGGTGGCCAGCGCCTGGCCGCCCCCATCGTGGGGATGGCCTCGCCGGGGCTCTAGGAACTCGGGCGAACAGGTAGGCCGTGTGACGTCGGATTCCGGGGAGGGGACGGTAGCCCGTAAGTACATGGGCGGATCGGTGCAGCCGCGGTTCGCCGGAATCCCATTTCGGCAGCCTTTGGCTGCCGAAACGCCCGCTGTGTTCATTGGTCGCCTCGCCTATCGGCTCGGCTCCTAAGATCCGGGGCCATGGCAGCGGGTCCGGTCAAAGACGCAGGCGAAGAGGTGCCGTGCCCGTCGTGCGGCACGCAGGTCTTGCAGAAGAAGACGATCCCGGTGCTCGCCGACGGCGGCTCGGCGGCGCCCCCTGCCTACCTCTGCATCGACTGCGCCCGGGCCACTCGCCCGGCCGAGGCTGCGGCAGGCTGAGCCGCTACGCCGGCTTGGGCTCCTTGGGCAGGCCCAGCACCCGCTCGCCCACGATGTTGCGCTGGATCTCGGCGGTGCCGCCCCAGATCGTCTCGGACCGGGAGAAGAAGAACGCCGCCTGCAACGGGCTGACCGGGTAGTCGTTGCGGCCCCGGCGCCGCCCCACGCCGGGCACGTACTCCTCGTCCTGCTTGCCCGTCAGGACCTGGCCGTCCATGCCGAGGATGTCGATGGCCAGGTTCATCACGTCGCGGTGGTACTCCGACCAGAACATCTTGTTGGTGGCGCCCAGGGCGGCGGCCGAGGGGTCCTTGCCGCCCTTGAGCACGTTGGTCAACGAGCGGTAGCCGTTGATCTCCATGATCTTGACCTTCGTCCACGCCGCCGCCAGCCCTTGGCGCACACGGGGATCAGCGATGCGGCCGTTCTTGCGGGCCTTGTCGACGATCTCGTCGAGCTCCTTCTGGAACCGGCGGTGGCTGGTGGTGGCGCTCGTCCCCCGCTCGAACCCGAGGGTGGTCATGGCCACCTTCCATCCGTTGTTCACGCCGCCCACGACGTTGTCCTTGGGGCAGCGGGCGTTGGTGAAGTACACCTCGTTGAACTCGCCGGAGCCGTCGACCTGCTCGATGGGCCGCACCTCCACGCCCGACTGCTTCATGGGGACGAGGAGGTAGGAGATGCCTGCGTGCTTGGGCGCTTCGGGATCGGTGCGGGCCAGGAGGAAGACGTAGTCGGCGTACTGGGCCTGGGTGGTCCAGACCTTCTGCCCGTTGATCACCCACTCGTCGCCGTCGAGCTCGGCCCTGGTCTTGAGGCCTGCCAGGTCGGACCCGGCGTCGGGTTCGGAGAAACCCTGGCACCAGCTGATCTCGCCCCGCAGGATGCCCGGGAGGAGCTGCTTCTTCTGCTCCTCGGTGCCCCACTGGAGGATGGTGGGGCCGACCAAGGTGTCGCCGAAGAAGTCGGCCCGCAGCGGCGCGCCCGCTTTGGCGAACTCCTCGTTGAGCACGACCTGCTGCATGGTCGTGAGGCCTTTGCCGCCGTACTCCTTGGGCCACGAGGCGCAGATCCAGCCGCCTTCGTAGAGCTTTTGCACCCACTGCTCGTTGAACTGCTTGCGGGCCTCGCCGCGCCGCTCGTTGAAGTCGGCGGGCAGGTTCGCCTGCAACCAACCCCGGATCTCCTGGCGAAACTCCTCGGCCTCGGGGGGATAGCTCAGGTCCATGGGTGCTCCTTGGCGGCGGCTCTCGTGCGCTGGCGAGGCTACCGGGTGGTAACCGGAGCGGTCAGCCCGCGGCAGGCGCCAGGTCGCGCACGGCCTGGCGCTGGTCCACGCCCCACGGGAGGATGGCCAACGCCGTGGTGGTCACGCCGTTCTCCACGTACCGCGCCACGTGGTCGCGGCACTGCTGGGGCGAGCCGTGCACGATCAACTCGTCGACCACCTCGTCAGGGATCGCCGCGGTGGCCGCCTTGCGGTCGCCTGCCTGCCAGGCGTCCCACATGGGCTTGAGGGCGGGGCCGCGGCCCAGCCAGTCGTGGAAGGCGGCGTAGACGGGCACGTTGAGGTAGGCGGCGATGAAGAAGCGGGCGTACTGGCGCACGGTTGCCGCGTCCTCGTTGGGGCAGACGAAGATGCGGGCCACGACCTCCTTGCCCTCGCCCACCTCGGGCACCACCTTGCGGACGTCGTCGGCCGACAGCCAGTTGATGATGGCGCCGTCGGCCTCCCGGCCCGCCAGGCGCAGCATGCCCGGGCGCAACGCGGCCACCAGGACGGGCGGGACGTGCTCGGGCGGCAGCGGCCGGCCCAGCTTGAAGCCCTTGACGTCGAAGGTGTCGAACGGCCCCTCGACCTTCTCGCCGGTGAACGCCTGCTTGAGGAAGCGCACCATGTCGCGGGTCTTCTTGTACGGCTCGTCGAAGGGGATGCCGTTCCAGCGCTCGACGATCACGTCCGACGACGTGCCGATGCCGAGGGCGAACCGGCCCGGCGCCGCCTCGGCCATGGTGGCCGCCGTCATGGCCATGAGGGCCGGGCCCCGGGTGTAGGCGGGCACGATGGCTGTGCCCAGGCGCAACGTGGGGGCCCACTGGGAGGCGAGGGCCAACGGGGTGAAGCCGTCGGCGCCGTTGGCTTCCGACGACCACGCGTCGGTGTAACCGAGGTCGGGCAGTTCCTCGACCCACTCCCGCTGGTCGGAGAGGGGGACGCCGTCGAAGGGGATGGTGATGCCGAAACGGGCCATGCGGCATCGTACGGCGCCGTGTCCCGCCCGGGAGGGCTCAGTCCTTCCAGAAACGCACCATGGCCGATTGGCTCGCCGTGGCCAGCAGTGTGCCCTCCTCCGACCAGAGGTCGAGGTGGCCGTGGGCGAAGCCGTTGGCGACGGCGTGGATCTGCACGTCGAGCAACACCCAGTCGGTGGGCACGATGTTCACGATGCGGACGGTGTTGTCGAGGCTGTTGCCGCCCGCAGGCAGGCCCAGCGACTGGTTGATCCCGAAGGGGACGTGGTCGCCGAGCACGGCGACGGTGGCGGCCGACATGTCGAGGCCTTCGGGCACGCGCACCCACAGCCGGGTGCGGCCGGTGCCCGGGGTGCCGTCGAGGTCGGACGGCATGCGCCCCTCCGCCAAGCGGGAGTCGAGCCGGGCGCCGATGCCGGTGGGGACGCCGCGGAAGTTGACCCTGGTGGGGCACTCGTCGGGCGGCGGCACCACTGGCGGGGTCATCCACGTGCCGGTGACCTCGACGTCGCGGCTGCCGAGGGCGGCGGTGACGGTGATGATGTCGTGGCCGTCGGCGCGGGCGACGGCCCGGGCCTGGGTCACCTGGTTGCCCGGCACCAGGGGCGTGACCTCGATGTCCATGACCGACGGCGGGCGCACGAACGAGAGGTACTGGGCGGTGGCCCACACCAAGGGCCGCCCCGTCGCCTGTTCCAAGGCCACCACGGCGGCGGCCAGGCCCGCGCCGCCGAACAGGAAGTTGAAGCCGGTGCAGATCCCCGGTGTGACCGGGAGGCGCCAGCGGGTGGGGTCAGGGGTGGGTTCGAGTCCGAGAAAAGCAGCAGCGTCCACGGGCCGGGAGGCTACCGAGGCGCACCGGCAGGGTCGGCCGCTTTTACTGTCTCACCCCCTCGTCATACTCCTCTTCATGGCACGACAACTTGTCCTCCTCGACTCCACCGACACCGATTGGCACCTCGACGAAGCCACCCGCATGGCGGGCAAACGGGGCATCGCAGCGGCCCGCGCCGCATTGGCATCGGTGGCCGGCTACCGCTCCGACGACGCCGACGAACACCCCACGCACCTCCCCGCCGCGTGAGGGCCTTGCACCGTCGCCTTCCGGCGGCCACCATCGGCCAGCCGCGTGCAGACGTTCCCCTCCTGTGGGCGCGTGCGCACGCGGCTGGCCTTGGCCGCCCGCCACTTCCCCCGGTTCCCTGCCTCCTCGTGGTCGGGTGACGCCCATGCCCTTGTTGCGCCGCCGAAAACCTCTCACCGTCCTGGTTGCCCTCCTCGCGGGCCTCGCCGCCGTGGCAGGCACATGCGCCCGGGGCGAGAGCTCCCCCGCCGTCCCCCACGAACCGGGCACGGCCGTGATATCGCGCATCGTCGACGGCGACACGTTGCGTGTCCGGGTCGGCGGGCGCACCGAGGCCGTCCGCCTCATCGGCATCGACACGCCCGAGTCGGTGAAGCCGGGCACGCCCGTCGAATGCTTCGCCAAGGAAGCGGCGGCACGGCTGGGCGAGCTCGTCCCGCCGGGCACCCAGGTGCGCCTCGAACGCGACGTCGAAGCCCGCGACCGCTACGGGCGCCTGCTCGCCTACGTGTTCCGACGACACGACGACCTGTTCGTCAACGTGGCGCTCGCCCGCGACGGCTTCGCCAACGTCGCCACCTACCCGCCCAACGTGGCCTATACCAGCGACTTCGTGGCCGCCGTAGCCGACGCCCGCCGTGCCGAACGCGGCCTGTGGGGCGCCTGCCCGGCCCGAGGCCGCTCGCCCCCCTAGCGACCCGAACACCGCCGTGGCGGGCTACCGTCGCCGTCGTGACCAGTGCTGCCGAGCGTCTCGGGTACCCGCCTGACGCCAAGCTGCTCATCCTCAACTGCGACGACCTTGGGTCGAGCCACGCTGCCAACGTGGGCGTCTACCAGGCCCTGCGCGACGGGCTGGCCACCAGTGCCAGCCTCATGGTCCCCTGCCCGTGGGCACGCGAGGCTGCCTCGCGCTACCGCGGCGAGGACGTCGGCGTGCACCTCACGCTCAACGCCGAATACGACCTCTATCGCTGGGGGCCGATCACGCACGCCCCGTCCCTGCTCGACGGCGACGGCGGGTTCCCGCGCACCCTCGACGACGTCTGGGACCACGCCGACCTCGACGAAGTCCGCCGCGAGCTTCGGGCCCAAGTCGAACGCGCCATCTACTGGGGCTTCGACGTCAGCCACCTCGACTCGCACATGGGCGCGCTCCAGCTTCGGCCGGAGTTCTTCGACGTGTACCTCGACTTGGCGGTCGAGTTCCGCCTGCCTGTGCGCCTGTCGGGGGCGTCGACGGAAAAGACAATCGGGTTCCCCTTCCGCCGCCTGGCCGAGGAGGAAGGCGTCCTGTTCCCCGACCACTTCGTGTACGTGCGCGGAGTGGGGTCTCGACGCGCCCTCGAACGCACGCTGTTCGACCTGCGCCCCGGCGTCACCGAGGTCTACGTGCACCCGGCCGTCGACACCTCGGAGCTACGGGCCTTGGCCCCCGACTGGGCGGCCCGGGTCGACGACTTCGACCTGGTGTGCCACGACGACACCCTGCGCACCCTGGTCGACCGCTCGGGTGCCGTGCGCATCGGCTACCGCGAGCTACGCGACGCCATGCGGGCCGGGGGCTGACAAGGCCCGCTTACCGGCTCACGCCGTGGCGGGCACTGCTCCCGACGCGAAGGGCGCCTGCGTCGGAGCCGGCGCGCCGCCTGCTCGTTCCTCGGTGAGTGCCAGTGCATGGGCCGACGGCGGCGCCCGGAAGGCGACCACCGCCGGGTCGGTGCCGAGCACGCCGACCGACACCGCTTGGCCGTCGACCAAGGCCCACAGCTGGTACGTCCGGGCCTCGTCCAACGTGGGCAGCCCGTCGGCCACGAGGTAGCCCTCGCCCTTCGGCCCGACCACGGCCGACACCAGCAGCCGCCCGTCGGCGGCACGCAGCGCCACCCGGCGGGCGTCGGGCGCCAGCGCGGCCGACGCTGCAGCACCGTTGACACCCCGCTCCTCCACGGCAGAGGCGAGCTGGTCGATGCGGTCGCCTTGGCGCACCACCTGCGCGCTCAACAGCCCGATCACGACCACCGCCACCGCAGCGGCCGCCACCAGCCCGGTCAGAGCCCGCCGGGGCACGCTCGCCTGGGCCTCGGCACGCTTGGCCCGGGCGGCGCCCAGGTCGAGCGGGGCCGGCATGCCGCCTGCGGGCGGCGTTTCTTCCAGCGACCCGGCAATGCGGGCCCACAGCCCTTCGGGGGCGTCGGCGCCCGCGTGGGCCAGGGCAGCCGCCACCTCGCGATGGCCCGCCACCTCGGCCCGGCAGCGCGGGCAGCCGGCCAGGTGCCGTTCGACCTCGTCGGCCTCGTCGCGCTCGACGGCGTCGAGCGCATAAGCGCCGAGGAGTTCTTCGATCTCATCGTGCGTCATCGTCATCCCTCTGCCCCCATGATCCCGATTCTGGGCTCGGCAAGCACGCCCCGCATGCGATGCAGCCCCGAACGGATCCGGCTCTTCACCGTTCCCTCCGGTGCCCCGAGCAGCTGCGCCACCTCTCGGTACGTGTGCCCGCCGAAGTACGCCAACTCGATTGCCCGTCGTTCGTCGACCGGCAACGCCCCCACCGCCTCCTTCACCCGGTCGGCCACGGCCATGTCCCACACTTCGTGTTCCAGGTCGTAGCCGGCCTCCGCCGTCGCCAGCGCGTCACGCTCCTCGCGCCGCCGCCTCGACACGTCGGAGCGCAAGAGGTCCACGGCCCGTCCGTGCGTCGAGGCCAGGAGGAACGACCGCAAGGTCCCCCGCTCCGGGTCGAACTTGTCGGGCGAGTTCCACAGCCGCAGGAAGACCTCCTGCACCACTTCCTCGGCCCGGGCCGGGTCGCCCAGCACCCGCCGAGCCAAGGCGAACACGGCGCCGCCGTGGCGCCGGTAGGCCTCGGCCAGCGCGTCCTCGCGGTAACGCCCGATGGCGACGACAAGTGCAGCGTCACCAGCGTCGGTCAGTGTCATCGCCATATCAGCCGGTCTTCGGCGCCAGGGCCCCATGCGGATGACACTTCCCGGGACGGGACGCGCCGAAGCCCGCACCCCACGCGGGAGGGGTGCGGGCCTCGGGGACGCGGACCGGCGGAGCATCGGCAACTCCGCCGGCCGGCGAGGGGTACCGCCGCGGGCTAGGCGGCGAACTTCGAGGGGAACTGCTTGACGATGGCGCCCGCAAGCACCTCCGCCGTGTGCGGCATGTGGCTCGCCGCCGTCTGCAACTTGGCGAACGCACTCGGGTCCTTGGCCGCCTGGGCGTCGATGGCTGCGAACAGCGTCTCGACGTGGGGCTTCAGTTCGTCGGCCACGGCCTGCTTGGGCAGCCCGCCCTTGGTGGCGGATTCCAGGAAGGCACCGAAGTCGGCGCGGTAGCCGTCGAGGTCGGCCTTGGCCTTGTCGACCATGGCCTGGTCCTTGGTCGCCTTGCCCGTGGTGTAGGCCACGAAGAAGCCGATGTGCTTGCGCCACAGTTCACCGAATTGCTTGCCGCCTGCATCGCCGTACACCGAGGCCACTGCGTCCTGCAGGCCCTGGGTGTTCTTCTCCAACGACGCGGCCGGGACCTTGAAGTCGCCGCCGCCGAGGGCGACGCCGGTGGTGATGCCCGCCAGGTACACGTGCTCCTGGAGCAGCCCGGTCAACCCGGTGCGCAGCTCAGAAGCACCAGAGGTCGTCGAGCCCGTCACCTTGTCGGGGAACTGCTTGGCAATGGCACCGGCGAGGATCCCTGCGGTGTGCGGCATGTGGCTCGCCGCCGTCTGCAGCTTGGCGTAGGCGCTCGGGTCCTTGGCCGCCTGGGCGTCGATGGCTGCGAACAGCGTCTCGACGTGGGGCTTCAGCTCGTCGGCCACGGCCTGCTTGGGCAACCCGCCCTTGGTGGCGGACTCGAGGAACGCACCGAAGTCGGCGCGGTAGCCGTCGAGGTCGGACTTGGCCTTGGCCACCATGGCCTGGTCCTTGGTCGCCTTGCCCGTGGTGTAGGCCACGAAGAAGCCGATGTGCTTGCGCCACAGCTCGCCGAACTGCTTGCCGCCGGCATCGCCGTAGACCGAAGCCACGGCGTCCTGCAGGCCCTGGGTGTTCTTCTCCAGCGACGCCGCCGGGACCTTGAAGTCGCCGCCTTCGAGGGCGACGCCGGTGGTGATGCCTGCCAGGTACACGTGCTCCTGGAGCAGCGAGGTGAGGCCGGCCCGGAGGTCGGCGGCCGGGGTGTCGATGGTCGCGCCTGCTGCCGAAGCGGCGGGGGCGGGGGCAGTCGTGGGAGCGGCATCGCCGCCCGAGTCGGCGGGGTTGGTGTCGCCGCCACAAGCGGCGCCCGCCAGGGCCACCAGGGCAAGGACGCCGACGAGGCGTCGCGGGGTGCGGTTCATGAGATCTCCTTCGAGGGGGTGGGTACGGCAGCAAGTACGGGGCAGGGGCGGTGCGTGGATGACGTCATCGCACGATCACGTCGCCTTCCATGCCGGGATGCCGGTCGCAGAAGTAGTGGAACGTGCCCGCCTCGGAGAACGTGTGCGTCGCCGAGGAGCCCTTGTCGGGCATCTGCAGATCGAAGCGGCCGTCCTTGGCCTCGCGGGTCCCCGACGTCGCCGTGTGGTGGATGCTGTCGCCGTTGGTGAACGTCACCGTCTCGCCCACCTTCACGGTCAACTGCGGCGGTTCGAAGCGGAACGTCTCGATCGACACCGCCGGCGAACCGCTCGCCGCCGCAGCAGGAGCTTCGGGCGCGGCGTCGGCGCTGCCGCCGCCACTGTCGTCGTCGGAAGAACAGGCAGCACCGGCCAACAAGGCCGGCACCGCAGCAATCAGGAACATCCGTTTCATCGTGCGGCCTCCGTCGTCAGTGGCCGCACGCGCTGCGGCCCCGCTCCTCTACGAAGCGGGGCCGCGAAACAGATTGAAAAAAGGGTTCTAGTGCCGCGTCAGGCAACGTTTGCGCGCTTCACGAGCTCACGTAGCGCCTCGTCCCTGGCGTTGCGGTTCCGCCAGGCGATGTAGCGACGGATCATGCGGGCCTGGGCCTCGTGGCTGTCGTGGTCGGTTCCGTCGAGTGCGAAGTAGCGCAGGGCGGTGAACTGAGCCTCGATACGGTTGAGCCAACTGGCGTAGAACGGCACGTAGGCCAGCTCGACGTTGTTGGCGTCGACGAACTCGCGGACCCGTTGGTCCTTCTTGGCCATGAGGTGCGGGCTGAAGTTGTCGAGCACGATCCCGATGCGCACCTCGGGCGGATAGAGCCCACGCAGGTAGCGGAGGAAGGCGACGAACTCGGTGCGCCCCTTGCGGGCCTTGACGTGGCCGTAGAGCTTGTCGGTGCCGAGGTCGTAGGCGGCGAGGAGGTGACGCACGCCGTGCGGGCGGTTGAAGGTGGCCCTCCGTCGACGGCGGCGAGGGGACCCGACGTCGCCCCGGCCGGCGGCCACCGGCGCCCACTGCCGGCCGGGGTGGGGCTGAAGGTTGAGAGGTCCGAACTCGTCGACGCAGATCACCACCGTGGGGTCGTCGGGGCCCGGTTCGGCGTCGCCGTCGGCGATGGCGTACAGATCCAGCACCCGGTTCTTCTTCGCCTCGAAGTCCGGGTCGTTGCTCACCTTCCAGGTCTTGATGCGTTGAAAGGACACGCCCTCCTCTCGGAGCAGGACCCGCAGGCCCTCGTGGCTGATGTCGTCGACCACCCCCTCGGCGACCAGGAACTCGGCCAGCTTCGACAGGCTCCAGGTCGAGAACGGCAGGTCGTGGTCGGTCGGGCGG
>DATLNE010000015.1 GCA_035536915.1 Acidimicrobiales bacterium | reverse complement strand
GACGGCACGCCGTTGCGGGTCGCTTACGTGCCGGGCAAGTCCCACCTCACGGAATTCGCCCTCGAAATCGGAGCCTTCTCACTCCGATTCTTCACCGAGTATTTCGGCATTCCCTACCCGGCGGAGAAGCTCGACCTCGTCGCCCTGCCGGACTTCGCGTTCGGGGCGATGGAGAACGTGGGATGCGTGACCTTCCGGGAGACCGCCCTGTTGGTCGACCGGGACAACTCGAGCAGGATCGAGTTGGAACGGGTGGCGGACGTTGTCGCCCACGAGATCGCCCACATGTGGTTCGGCGACCTGGTGACGATGAAGTGGTGGAACGGCATCTGGCTCAACGAGGCCTTCGCCACCTTCATGGAACTGCTGTGCGTCGACGACTTCCGGCCCGACTGGAAGCGGTGGGTCAGCTTCGGCCTGACGCGGGGCGGAGCCCTGGGCGTCGATGCGCTGGCGTCGACCCGGCCCATCGAGTTCCCGGTGTCGCGGCCCAGCGAGGCCGAGGAGATGTTCGACGTCCTCACGTACCAAAAGGGCGGCGGCGTGCTGCGCATGCTCGAGCAGTACGTCGGCGCGGAGGAGTTCCGCAACGGCATCGCCGCCTACATCGCCCGCCACCAGTACGCCAACACCGAGACGACCGACCTGTGGGACGCCATCGAAGAGGCCACCGGCGAGCCCGCCCGCTCGACGATGGACTCGTGGATCTACCAAGGCGGCCACCCCATGGTGTCGGTGTCGGTCGAGGGGTCGACGCTGGTGCTCGAACAGCGGCGCTTCCGGTATGCCGACGACGGGGGCGAGTCCCCGTTGTGGCAGGTCCCCGTGATGCTGCGGGCGTCAGTCGACGGCGCAGTCGTGCGGCGCAAGCTGATCCAGGGCGAGGCCCGAGAGGTCGTCGACCTCGGCGGCAGCGTCGACTGGGTGGTGGTCAACGAAGGCGGGTGGGGCGTGTACCGGGTGCGGTACTCCTCCGACCTGCTGCGGGCGCTGCCCGCGCTCGACGCCCTCGAACGGTTCAACCTGGCAAGCGACACGTGGGCGTCGGTGCTCGCAGGCACCACCGAAGTGCACGACTTCCTGGAGTTGGCCGGGCGGTTGGCGCCCGACGAGGACGACCCCAACGTGTGGGCCGTGCTACTCGAGGGCCTCGAACTGGTGAGGCGAGCCGTCCCCGAGGAACGGCGCGACCACATCCGCGAGTTGGTGCGGAAGCTGTGCCGCCCCGTGTTCGACCGCTTGGGCTGGGCGGCGCAACCCGGCGAACCGGAGACGGCCGCCACCTTGCGGGCCACGATGGTGCGGGCGCTGGGCACCACCGGTACCGACGAGGAGGTGCGGGCTCGGGCCCTCGAGCTCCACGCCTCCGCCGATCCCACAGCGGTCGACCCCGATCTGGCGGGCGCGGTCGTGGCCATCGTCGCCCGGGGCGGCGGGGAAGAAGCCTACGCCGAGTTCCTGGCCCGCTGGCGCAAGGCCACCACCCCCCAGGAGGAGCTGCGCTACCTCTACGGGCTCTCAGGCTTCGAGCACGAGGCCTCGGCGCGCCGCACCTTCGACCTCGCCCTGTCGCCGGAGGTACGCACCCAGAACGAGCCGTTCGTGGTGTCGCTGCTCCTGCAGAACCACGCCGTCGGCGACGAGGCGTGGGCGCTGGTCAAGCAGCACTGGGACCAACTGCTGGCCCAAGTGCCGGAGAACCTCGTCGACCGCATGCTCGACGGCATGCTCGGCTTCACCGACGAGGCGGTCATCGCCGACGTCAGCGCCTTCCTGGCCGCCCACCCCGTGCCCGGCCGGGCCAAGCAGATCGAACAGCTCCTCGAACGCCTCTCCGTCAACGCCGCCTTCGCTCGGCGGCTCAAGGACTGACTCAGCAGTTCTCCGTCGGGCGTTTGAGGTCGAAGAACACCTCGAGCTGGTTGGCGCTCGTTCGCACGCTGATTCCCTGCACGATGACTCGGACTGTTCCAGGGGGTGCCGCAGGATTGACGACCCAGGTGTCTGTCCAGACGTTTTCGTTCTCGAGGCTCTTACCGTTGTTGCCGCCGTAGAAGCCCTCGCTGATGCCGGACTTGCCGTCGCCGTAATAGCTGTCGTATCCCACCGCGCTGGGCGAGACGGTCTCGATGGTGATCGTCTGCTTCTCCCCGGCCCGGATACACGGCGAGCCGAGCGACACCTTCAGTGGGTGCTTCGGCTTGGCCGCGTTGGGGTCAGTGCCGGTGGGTCCGGGCTGTGCCTTGAAGTCGCCACCGGTTGCCGTCGACGGCCCGCTCTGCGTCGCCGGGCCGCGGGTGACGCCCCCCTCTGCTGCTTGCGCGGGAGCCGTCGTCGTCGACGAGGTCGACGACGACGAGGCGTTGGTGTCACCCGGCGCCGGCGTGGCGTCGTCGTCGTCGTTGCCGCCACAGCCGGCCAGTGCCAGTGCCACGACCACCGCAGCCATAAATGCCTTCCTACGCCTCACGGGACTTCCCTTCGATTGCTCGGCGCCGAATGCGCCCGGTGGTAGTACGTGCGAGATCGGTTCTCGTGTCACACGGGCGGTGGGTACGGGTCCTGGAACGCCATCGCACCCGACCATGTGCCTTGGGCCAGCGAACCCCGCAAACAGGCGACGTACTGTCCCGGCACAGGCGCCAGTTCGGTTACGCCTTCGAAGGTCACGAGCAACGACTCGAGGGCCATGGTCAACACGCCGCCGGAGTTCACGATCTGGATCTCCACAAACGGATCAGGGAACCCGGGAACCGTTATCCGCACGGAACCTGTCCCGGTCATCACGCCTGCGGCGCAGTTGAATCCACCGCCGACAAACGGCGTTGACACTGTGGCGGCCAGGAAGAGCTGCGCCGGTACGCCGTTGACGACACAAGACCCTGTCGCGCCGAGCGAGGCGCTTCGAGGCACGAATGACATGTCGAGCGGCGGCGAAAAGGTGGCCGTCAGCGAGACCATGCACGCGCCCGCGAACTCGCCTTCGGCATGCGCCGGCGTGGGGCTGACCAGCACCGTCGTAACCACTGCGACGAGCAGGCCGAGCCCGCGACCGACTAGTCGGTGCAGCGAGTGCCCCACGTTTCTCCCCCGTTCTTCGAGCACAGCAAGCCTCGACCGCCGTCAGCGCTCAGGCCGGCCATGATCCTGCCGTCCGGCAAGACCGCAACCGTCTCGACGCCTTGGCCCAATGCGGTCGAACCCCCGGCAACCTGCCACGTGCGCCCGCCGTCGGCCGATGCGAGCAGTCCCCCCGACGTCACCCCTTCCCCCGTTTGCCGCACGGCGACGAAGATTCGGCCGGTGGGGTCGTAGGCGACGGCGCGGACGGCGCCCACGATCGGCAACTTGGTCGGGGCGAACGACGCCCCTCGGTCATCCGACCGGAAGAGGGAGTCACCGCGCCACGCCATCACCATGCCGTCGCGATCGAGGCTCGGTGAGACGGCGAGAGACGGGGGCCCCGCCACGCCCGGCAATGCCGCGGGCTGCTGTCCACACAACGACTTCTCGCAGCGGAACACTGCCGATTGCTTCCCGCCCGACCCGGCGGTGGTGGCGCCGATGAACACCAGGCCGTCCGCTGCGTACTGCGGCGAGAAGGCCGGGAACGCGGTCAGCGACGTCGAGTTCACGACGAGCCCGGACGGGCGCATGGCGTTCAGGTTGTCGGCATACTCCCAGCCAGGCGCCTGCCCGAGCAGGATGCGATGATCACCGTCGAACGTCGGCGACATCGCCGCGGGGCCACCCACGGGGGTGACGGCCTCGAAGGAAGCCCCACCATTGGTCGACATGCTGAGAGCCAGTGGCCCGGCGATGAAGATACGGCCGTCGGAGGCGTGCGACGGTGGGAGCATCACGGTCCCGCCCGTAAGGCCGGTTGCCGCCAAGCGTGTCCACGAGGCACCGCCGTCGACCGACTTGAACAGCACCGGGCAGGTAGCGCCGGCGCATCCCGTCCCCGCCGTGCCCACGGCGTAGACCGTCCGGTCCTCTTGATAGGACGGAGACGGAGTAAACGCCGTGAAGACCGCGTCCTCAGGAGCAGTCACCCCGTCGAGCGGCAGCAGCGGCCTCGGCGAGGAGGCGCCGTTCTCGCTACCGGCTGCCGCCGAGCGAGGAGAGGCGTTCGACGTTCCAGCAGGGCTGGTGGTAACGCCGCTGCTTTCGCCACTTTGTGCGCCGGAAGCCCCTACCGGGGCGGCAACGATGTCGGCCGGTGCGGCAGGTCCGTCGGGCACAGCGAGCGGAATCGCACCGATCCCAAGGACGGCGACGACTGCGGCAGCGGCAACATCCAGCAGGCAGGCGGACTGAGCAGCCACCATCGGGCGGTTGGCCACCGTCGCCGTGCGGTCGATCAGCCGCCTGACCCCCCGGAACGGCCCCAGGGCAACGGCAGCGGGAGCACCTGCCGCCACCTTCGCATACGACTGCCGCAAGGAGGCTCGAGCCCGCTTGAGCGAGCCGCGGATGGACTCGACCGTAACGCCTTCGAAACGGGCGATTTCGTCGTACGACCACCCGTTCAGGTCGCGCAGCGTGATGACCCGCTGCTCCGCGGGCTTCAGCCTTTGCAGGGCAAGGACGGCCGACTTGTACTCCTCGTCGGTTTCGAGCAGCTCGTCAGGGGCAATCGGCGCTCGCTCGTCGATAGCGGCCGCCACGTGAAGGTGGCGTGTCTCGCGATCGAGCCGGCGGCGATAGTCGATGCAGAGCCGCCGGGCGATCGTGGCCAACCACGGCCAGAACGGACGGGCACCGGAAAACCGCTCCCACGACAACCACGCCCGGACGAAGGCTTCCTGTGCGAGGGCTTCGGCGTCGCCGTTGCCCCGGAGCAGCCGTCGGCACAACTCGACGAGTTGGGGGTGACAGCGCCGGTAGAGCTCCTCGAAGACCTCGTTGCGGTCGCCACGGGCCCACAGGGCCTCGGGGAGGGGCTCGATGTGAATCTTCAGCGCCACGCTCACTCGAGACTGCCCCCCGTTCCCTCACGCAGTGCCCTCGACAGGTTAATTCCCTGTTTCGGGTGACATACCTGCTGAGGTGACAGAATATCTGTCCCTCGGGTGACACGCTACGTCGTCTCGGTCGTAGTAACGAACGGCTCCCGCCGAATCGGCAGAAGCCGCACGACCCCGGGACGGCACCTTTGATTCCTCGACATCGGCAGCGCGACGAGCCGAACGACCTCCTTCAGGTCGTGCTCGACGACGCGACGGTCGAGCGTTTTCGCGAAGCGGCCGAACTGCGGGGCATCGAGGTCGAGCAACTGATCGTGCATCTCATGGTCATCGCCAGCCACCACGTCGATGAACTGCTCGGGATGACCGTCGAGGGGATGCAGGCACCGTCCTCCCGGCAGTGATATTGCCAGCGTCAACGGAGGCCGGGATGGCGAAATTGCTCAAATCGTCCTCGACGCACCGAGAAATTCCTCGTACGTCGTCTGCCTCCCCCGACTGGCCCCGGGCGGGAGGGTTGCTGAAAGCCCCTGTCCTGGCACGGTTTCTTGGTCGCCTCAAGCGAGAACTTGCACGCTTTTCAGTCGTGCGGATTCCATCATCCGCGTCTCATTTTTCGTCCGTTCAGCGAGGCATCCGCGAAATAACTAGATAATTTCGACACTTCGGGGCTAGTCATTCGTAGTTCATCAGTGAAGGGCAACCGCAGCCGCTCCAAGCGCCTGCTCGCTGGGGGGAACCTACAACCCTCGTAATCGCCTCTTCGCTGCAGTTCCGTCGAGCCAACTTCGGCTCGTCGTACTCCAAAAGGAACCCACATGAAGCGTCGTCTCGCACTGCTTCTCGCCGCGGCATCAATCGCCACGGTCGGAATGCTTGCTCCCACGTCCCCGGCTTCGGCCGACACCGATGTCTGCGCCGGCACAGGCACCGCCACCCTCGGGGCCCCGGGCCTCGGGTACCCGGTCGTCACCCCCTCGCGCACAGTCCCCTTCAGCTTCGGCTTCACCGCCGGCACATGCACCCCAGTAAAGACCAGCCTTTCGGCCAGCGGCACAGTGACGGGGAACTGCGGGCTGTCAACAGGTTCCGGCTCGACCACCAACGGCCATAGCTTCAGCTTCACAAGCACAGGCACAGTGCTCGTGCTCACCGGCGACCTGAGTGGCACCGTGTCGGCCGTTCCGGATGCCACGCACAGTGGCTCCTGCACAAACGGGACCGCCACCCGCTTCCTCATCACCGGCGAAGTGGTCAAGACCCACGGGACCGTGCCCAGCCTTTGCCCCAGCACAAACACAACCTGCTAGGACTCCCTCGCAGCGCATCGTCGAATTGAAGAGGCGGGCAGCTACGGCTGCCCGCCTCTTTCGTACTGTTCGTTCTCGGAGGAGGGACCCATGAGACGTCTCGCACTGCTTCCGGCCGCAGCAGCGCTCGCCACAGGCTGGGCGCTCGGTCCTGTGACGCCAGCTTCGGCCGACATCGATGCATGCGCCGGCACAGGCTACGCCATACTTTCGGTGGCCTTCGGCTACCCGGTGAACACGGTCCACGTCCTCCACCCACACACGTCCAACTTCAGCTTCAGCATCATTACGGGGACCTGCGCGACCAAGCCCACGCTTACAGCCAACGGCAGCGTCACAGGCTATTGCGGGCTGTCTTCCGGCAGTGGTTCCACGTTCAACGCCCACAGCTTCAGCTTCACGGGTACCGGGACCGTGCTCGTCCTCACCGGCGACCTCACCGGCATCGTGGCAACAGTTCCCGATCCCGTCCACAGCGGCTCGTGCACAGACGAGACCGCCACCCGGTTCCTCTTCACAGGCGCCGTCCTCAAGACGCACGGGACGCTGCCCCAGGCGCCGCGCTCATGCGATGCCACAACGACAGCCTGCTGAGACAAACCTTCGCAGGGTCTCCAGCCAACCGGTGGCGGCAGCACCGGCCATCTGCGACGTGGGGTCGGGCTCCGGCGTCACCACGAACGGCCACAGCTTCAGCTTCACCTACGGAGGGACAGTCCTCGTCCTCACGGGTCAACTGACCGGGCTCGTGTCGTTCGAGCCGGATCCCACATTCAGCGGTTCCTGCGCCACAGAGACCGCCACTCGGTTCTGGTTCGGCGGCGGCGACGCTCAAGGCACACGACACCCATCCAGGGACCGCGCCTGTGCGACTCGACATCCACTTGTTTGCTAGGCGCCTCGGCGGAAACGCAAAGTCGTCGAAAAAAGCCGACACGCCAGGCGGGGATCGTCGTAGATAGGTGGTGAAGGGCACCTGCAGCCACACCACAGGAACTGCCCCGCTGGGGGGGACCGCCTGGGGGGATTTGGAACCCGTCCTTCACTCCAAATCACTCGAACCACTCGGTTCGACAATCGAAGGGACCCATAACATGAAGCGTCGTCTCGCACTGCTTCTCGCCGCGGCTTCGATCGCCACGGTCGGGATGCTTGCTCCCACCTCGCCTGCTTCGGCCAACACAGACGTCTGCGCCGGCACAGGCACCGCAACGCTCTCGGTCGGCTTCGGCTATCCCGTGAATACGGTGCACGTGCTGCACCCGCACACCGCCAACTTCAGCTTCGGCTTCACCGCCGGTACATGCGTCTCCAAGACGAGCCTCTCCGCCAGCGGTACGGTCACAGGCTACTGCGGCCTCTCGTCGGGTGGCGGCGCCACGACCAACGGCCACAGCTTCAACTTCACAAGCACAGGGACAGTGCTCGTGCTCACCGGCGACGTGACCGGTACCGTGTCGGCCGCGCCGGATCCCACGCACAGCGGCTCCTGCACAAACGAGACCGCCACCCGGTTCCTCATCACGGGTGAGGTCGTGAAGTCGCACACAACAGCGGCACCCCGCCTGTGCGACGCCACAACGACAGCTTGCTAAGGAACCTCTTGGCAGTGCACCACCCAAGCTGAAAAAGAGGTGGGCAGCCGGAGCTGCCCACCTCTTTTCTGTTACCGCCGTTGGAACGTCCACGAAGAAACGTTGACACGGCAGCCACTGGCAGGCGTAGTACGTGTAGACGCATCACCAGGTTCAAGCCGCGCCGAGCTTGTGACGACTCGCCTCGCTACCCTTCTGCGAGAGACGTCGTCGGCAAAGCCTGGTGTCTCCATACCAGCAGGGGGTTCGCACCTTGAGTCGCACTACATCCTGCCGAAAGCAAGTTCGTCGCGGGACGACCACGATCATCGGCTTGCTTTTGGGCATGTCGGTCATCGTGGGCCTTCCGGTTGGGCCCGCGCAGTCCGCCGACGGCGGGCAGCCCCCCATTATCGGTTCGCTCGAGCGCTTTCCCGCCGATGCCGTCAAGGCGCTCGGTGACCGCATCAAGCCCACCTCCGAGTTCGACGAACGCGGTTACTACGGCGGAACCCTCGTCGCCATGCCTCACCTGCGGCAGTTGTGGCAGGTGCACCCGACGGCGAGTGACGCCACCGGCCCGACGGCAATCGCCGTGCGCAACTTCGATTCGCTGGCGCTCACCACATCCTTCGAGTTGCCGGTTTCTCTCTACCGCGGCGCCAAATCCGACTACGGCGGCGACTGGATGCACGCCGTGAGCGACGAGCGGGCCTTCTTCCTCGCCAAGAACAGGGCAGACGGTGCCGCGGCGTGGTCGGTGGCCGAGGTCGACCTGCGCACGTTCGCCCAGAAGAACCACGCGATCAAAGAGCCGTTCGTCGTGGCCAACCGCAGCACGTTCGGTTTCCTCCCCGCGGCCATCGAATACGACCCCTTCGACGACGCGCTCCTGATCCTGTTCGGCGGCGTCCCGGCCACGAGCGGGGGCAACGCCACGACGATCGTCTATCGCCTCGACCTGAAGACCGGAACAAGCCAGACACGGCAGATCCGGGCCTGCAACGGTCCACTGACACCGACCGACTCGGGCGTCAGCTCGCAGCTCGCGGCCGTGATCACGCGCGAATCCGTCTATTTCAGCTGCCAACGCGCGGGCAGCATCGGAGCGGTAGCCCGCCTGAGCCGCCCCGGGATCATCACCGACAGCACCGAAGACATCGTGGCAGGGCCTGCCTACTTGGAGACCGCCTTCGCTGATCCCGACAGTGGTCGCCTGTTCCTCATTACGGTCGCAGGGGAGATCTGGGCCTTCGACACCAGGACGATGTCGTTCGTCGGCGTCGTCGCGGCTGGAGCCGAAGGCGAGATCTTCGCCCGTCTCGGCTACGGAATCGACACCCTGACCGGACGCCTCTTCTTCCAGTCGCGCATCTCCGGGCTGGGAATCGCCGAAGGCCGCTTCTACCCCATTCCGCAAGCTCGGTCGTTCAGCGACCGCTCCGCCGACGGGCAGGAGCGAATCATCAGCGACGGCAAGAACGGGCGCCTCTTCGTCCTCACCGGCTACCAGACCACCCGCGTCCCGGCCTACACCATCTACGACATCGGGCAAGCGCCCGCCCCGCCGCCGCCTGCCGACCCCGACCGCAGCACCCTCGACATCCCCGAGCAGCAGGGCGTGACCGAGCCCCGCTACTTCTCCTCGGCCACCGGCTACGGCGTGCGACTGCTTCTCGCCAAGGGCATCTCGGCGGTCCCGCCCGCCCCCGCCGCCGGGCAAATTGCCCCGTCGGCAGACATCATCAGTAAGAACGTGAACTCACAATGCGGGTTCACCGACCGCGAGCTCGTGGCCGGCCGGGTGTCCAAGGCCGAGTACGAGACCGGCTCCACCTCGGCGCGTGCCATCGGCATCGACGTCGACGAGCGCACCAAGCTCGACCTCACCAACCTGTCGCGCTGCGACGTGACGGTCCGAAGCAGCAGCGAGGTGTTCAGCGGGATCTTCTCAACGGGGCCCAAACCGGTGCAGGACCAAACCCGTAACCTCGACGGCGGCCCCGGTTGGGACAACGAGGCTGCGGACTGCAGCTCCAGCGAGGGCGAGCCGGGCCAAGAGGCGGCCAGCAAGAACGAAACGCCGAGCGCCGGCACGGTTTCCTGCCCCACGCCGGGCGACAAGCTGACCGCCGATGCCGTCGGGTACCTGAACGGCGCCGTTACCGTGGGCAAGGCGACGACCTCGTCGGTGATCAGCCGCACCGACGGCGTCACGGCGACCGTCGTCGCCGAGGCGCAGGACATCAACATCGCCGGCGTGCTCTTCATCGGTGAGGTGACAAGCGTCGCCACATCGCGGTCCAACGGTCGACCCGGGCGCCGGCCCATGTCGGACCACAGCGTCACCGTGAGAGGTGTCCGCAACGGGACCAGCTGGATCTGCAAGGACGTCTGCGACCTCGAAGTCCTGACGCGGACGTTGAACCTGCTCATGGGCGGCCGCGTCGAGTTCCGCACCACGAACGGCCTCGACGAGGGGCTGCGCGCCGGCACCCCGAAGGGTGCCCTCACCGCGGTGCAGAAGTCCTCAGCCCGCCAGTCGTCCGACCAGGCCTTGGTAGGCGACTCGACCACCGAGGTCGCCGGCCTCGAGATGGTCGTCTACAACGACAACAAGCCGTTCGGCCGAGCCCGTCAGATCTACCAGTTCGCCGGCGTGGCCACGGCGGCCACCTACAACATCCAGAAGCTGCCGTTCGGTGACGGCTTCGGCGACGACCCGGACGGCGACGGCTTCGACGAGAGCGACCTCAGCGCCGCGGGAGCGGAGGGAGACGCCTTCATGCCCGACGGGGGCGGCCTCCAGACAACCCCCGCGGTAAGCAAAGGGGATGAAGGTGGTCCGATCGCTCGCTTCCTGCGAGCGCTCGGACGTGGCATCCGGATGTTCTTCACCGATCCGAGGCAGGCCCTTCTCCTCCTGACCGGATGGGCGCTGTTCGCCCTGCCCCCGGTGCTCTCGCGCCGCAGGCGGTTGTTGGCAGCCGCACGTTCCACCTGATCCCTGCGGCACCCCCGTTATCTGACACGGAGGCGTCGCTCAGCCGTACTACTTGCAGAGGTTTCCGTCACCGCTTTCGGTGCCGGGTACCGCGTCCCTGGAGGCCCCGTTGAACCGATCCGCCGCACGACCGTGGCGCTCCGCATTGCTGCTGCTGGCTGGGCTCATCGCCCTGTCGGTGGTCGCCATCGAGCCGCCGCCCAGCAAAGACGAAGTAGAGGCTGCCAACAACGGCGGCACCCTCGCGCCAGGCGCAGAGGGCACGAGTGAGGTCGGCCCGGAAGGTGTCGCCGGCAACGTGCCCGGCGCCCAAGGGGGGCCCGGTGCCCAAGGGGGGCCGACGGCAGCGAATGCCCAGACGCGCAACGGCCAGAAGCTCGAGTGCGCCCCCGGTAAGAACGGTGGCGCCACCGACAAGGGGGTGAGCGGCAACCGCATCAAGCTGGCCGCCACCAACGTGCGCTCGGGCACCGGCTCGTCGTTCCTCGGGTCCTCGTACGTCGGCATGCAAGCCGTGGTCAACCGGGTCAATGCCAAGGGCGGCATCTGCGGGCGGTTGCTCGACCTGCGCATGGTCGACGACGGCTGGGACGGCCCCCGCGGCTCCAACTACATCGCCACCTTCGCCAAGGAGGGTTACTTCGCCCTCCCGGTCGTGCCGTCCTCGGAAGGGCTGACCCAGGCCATTGAGAACAAGACCATCTCCAACGCCGGCATTCCCGTGGTCGGCACCGACGGCATGTTGAAGGAACAGTATTTCGACCCGTGGGTGTGGCCCGTGGCCACCTCGACGGTGAGCACCATGCGCATCATGGCCAAGCACGGCTACGACAAGGGTGCCCGCACGTTCGGCATCATCTTCGACAACACCTATCGCTTCGGTGAAGAGGGCGCGGCGGCGTTCCGCACGTACGTGCAAACGCTGCCGGGCGCCACACTCAAGGCGTTCGTCGGCATCGACCCGGGCAAGCCGAGCTACTCGGCCGACGCCCAGAAGTTCAACAGCGACTGCGGCGGGTCGTGCGACTACGTCTCCATGCTGCTCACCCCGGAGACGGCCGCCACCTATATCGCCAGCCAGCAGAGCGACCAGAGCGGCAAGAAGCTCGGGTTCGGCAAGATCCGCACCGGCGGGGCCCAGCCCCTCTTCAACGAGCGCTTCGGCCGCGACTGCGGGCGGCCGTGCGACGGCATGCTCGTGTGGACCGGCTACAACCCACCCATCGGGCGACTGGCCAGCCTGAAGGACGTGGCCGCGTACGCCGACGAGGTCCACTCCGTCGACCCCGGCGCCGACATCAGCAACCAGTTCCTCGAAGGCGCCTACCTCGGCATGAAGGTGTTCGTCGCCGCCCTGGAGAAGGCAGGGCCGAACCTCACCCGAGCCGCGGTGCGCGATGCCATGAACTCCATGACATTCACCTCCGACCTGGCCTCGCCGCTCACCTGGGCGCCCAACCAGCGCTTCGCCAACATCTCGTCGCAGCCCTTCAAGATCGTGACCAGCTCAGGCAGCTTCGCCGGCTTCGCCGAGGAGGGCAGCGGCTTCATCAAGGACCCGACCCCCGGCGTGGTCCCCAAGTGATCGGGCCCCGATGACCCGACTGCTGCTGTTCCTGCTGTTGTCACTGCCGCTCATCGGCGCCTACGCCATGTTCTCGCTTGGCTTGGTGGTCATCTACCGGGCGTCGAAGGTGTTGAACTTGGCCCACGGCGCCATGGCGATGGTGCCCGCGTACCTGGTGCACACGTTCATCAACTGGGGGGCGCCCATGCTCCTCGCCGTCTTCTTGGCCGTGCTGGCGGGCGGCGGGCTGGGCTGGGGCATCGAGCGGGTGTTCGTGCGCCCGCTGCGCTCTGTCTCCACCACCGCGCAGACGGTCGGCACCGTGGCCGCTCTCGGCCTCATGGTCGCCATGGCCGGGAAGATCTGGGGGACCGGCGGCCAGAAGGCCGACGCCGTCTTCCCCGAGGGCGAGTTCCGGGTCGCCACGTCTGCCATCAAGTACGGCGACGTGGGCCTCTTCGTGGTCATGTTGGTGGTGGCGGGCGCGCTTTACATGCTGCTGCAGCGCACGGGCGTGGGCTTGGCCATGCGGGGAGCCGCCGACAATGCCCGGGCCGCCAGCCTCATGGGCGTGAACCCGCAGTTGGCCACCTCGGCAGCCTGGGCGCTCGGTGGGCTCACCGCCGCCATCGCAGGCATCCTGCTCGCTGCGGTGACCATCCTCCACCCGGTGGTGCTGTCACTCCAGGCAGTTCCCGCCTTGGTCGCCGCCCTTATCGGTGGGCTCGGCAGCCTTCCGGGGGCGCTGGTCGGCGCAGCCATCGTGGGCGTCACCGTCGGCATGGTGCCTGCCATCCCCTCGCTTCAGGCCGTCCCCGGCAGTGGCCAGTTGTTGTTGGCCATCCTGGCCTTGGCGGTCATGGCCGCCCGGGGCGAGCGCTACGTGGCGACCGATGTCCGCGGAGGGGCCCTGTGAGCGGCACCGAGGTGCAGGGACGCGAGTGGCGGGCCTTCGGCCATCCCGGCGCGATAGCGGCCGTGGTCGCCGCCCTTGCCTTCCCGTGGCTGCCTTTCGTCTCGTTCTCGCTCATCGGTACGGCCAACCTGGCGGCGTACTACGCGCTGGTTGCCGTTTCGTTGGTCGTGCTCGTCGGCTGGGTCGGGCAGATCTCGCTCGGCCACGCCGGCATCGTGGGCGTCGGCGCCTACGTGAGCGGTCATGTCGTCAACGGCTGGCACGTGACCTTCCCGGTCAACATCCTGTGGGCGGCGATCGCCGGAGGGGCGGTGGCCCTCGTCCTGGGCATCGTCGCCGTTCGCGTGCGTGGGCTGTACCTGGCCGTCGCCACGATCATCTTCGCCTGGATGGCCAGCGAGTTCCTCTTCCGCCAGAAGTGGTTCACCCGCAACGGCTCAGTCGAGGTCTTCGCCTTTGGCGAAAAGGGGACGTTCCCGTACTTCGACTGGACCGCTCGGCGCACGTACTACTACGCCGCATGGGCCATCGTGGCGGCCTCGATCTACCTGGTGGCCAACCTGCGCGACTCCAAGACGGGGCGGGCCTTCTTTGCCGTGCGCGGCTCCGAGGTGGCAGCCGCCTCGCTCGGGATCAGCGTGGTGCGCACCAAGCTGGTTGCCTTCGGCGTCTCCGGCGCGCTGGCGGGCATCGCCGGGAACCTCCTGCTGGTGCGCGACCAGTCGATCACCGCCGACAGCTTCAAGGTCGAGGTGTCGCTGTTCTTTCTGGCCATAGCGGTAGTGGGCGGGCTGTCGAGCCTCGGCGGGGCCGTGGCAGGCGCCATCCTGTTCGCAACCCTCAACGAGCTGTTCTTCCGCTTCGAAGCCTTTGCCGGATGGCTGGAGGTGGTCCCGCCCGTCCTCCTGACCGCAGTGCTCCTGCTCTACCGGGGTGGGTTGGCCGCCATCCCCGCGGGCATCCAAGCCCGTTTCGGCACCCAGATCGATCAGGCACGGGCCGGCGCACGCAAGCTCCTCGAGCCCGTGCGCAGCGCCGTTGCCGATGCCGGGCGCGGCATGTACGGGCGCATGCGTGACGTGACGCAGCGGAAACCTTCTGACGTCGGTCCGGGCGAGGAGGGCGAGGCGACCCGAGTTCGCCCGTGGACCGATCGGCTGCCTGGCCCCCTGCGCAGCGTGCTGGCCCGAATCACCACGGGCGGCGCCGTGCCTGTCGAGGAGCGCCTCGACATCGACAGCCTGGTCAGCCCCACGCGGGCACGGCCCTCGACCAACGGGAACGGCACCGGCGACCACGGCGACATCGACCACACGCCCTTGCTGTTCCCCACCGAAGCCGTTACCTGGCGGACCATCGACCTCCCTCCCCGCCAGTTGCCACCCGAGCGCGACGACCGCCGCATCCTCATCGAGGCCGACGGCGTGCGAGTGCAGTTCGGCGGCCTCGTCGCCGTCAAGGACGTGACGTTGACCGTGCGCGAACACGAGATCGTGGGCCTCATCGGGCCCAACGGCGCAGGCAAGACCACCACCTTCAACTCCATCGCAGGCCTTAACGTCCCCAGTGCCGGGCGCGTCTACATCTACGGCCGCGACGTCACCGATTGGACCGTCGACCAGCGGGCCCGCCTCGGCGTCGGCCGCACCTTCCAGGCCATTCAGCTCCTGCCGCAGCTGACGGTGTTCGACAACCTGCTCGTGGCCACCCACGTCCACAACGAGTCGGGCCTGCTGTCGCACTTCTTCATCGGCCCCGCCACCCTGCAAGCCGAGGCCGACGGGCGTCGCCAGGTGCGCCAGGTGGCGCAACTTCTCGAGCTCGAGGAGTACCTCGATCGCATCGTCGCCGACCTCCCCTTCGGCGTGCTGCGCATGGTGGAGGTCGCCCGAGCGCTGGTGACCGGCTCGCGCCTCATGATGCTCGACGAGCCCGCCTCCGGCCTCGACAACACCGAGACCGATCGACTGGCCGACATCCTGCGCTTCGTGCGCGACCTGGGCGTCACCATCCTGCTCATCGAGCACGACGTGCAGATGGTGACCTCGGTGTCCGACTACATGTACGTGCTCGAGTACGGGGCCCTGCTGGCCGAGGGCACGCCTGCCGACATCCAGCGCGACCCGCGGGTCATCGCTGCCTACCTGGGCGAAGAGGCCACAGACGAAGCGGCCGAGCCCGAGGAGGTGCACGCCTGATGGCGCTGCTCGAAGTCGAGGGCCTCGACGTCGCCTACGGCGCCATCCAGGCCCTTCGAGGGCTCTCGCTCCACGTCGAGCAGGGTGAGATGGTTGCTTTGCTCGGCGCCAACGGCGCGGGCAAGACCACGACGTTGCGCACCGTCTCCGGGCTCTTGACGCCCCGAGGGGGGTCGATCACCTTCGAAGGACAGCGCATCGACGGCGTACCCGCCTACAAGCTGGTGAACCGGGGCGTAGCCCACCTGCCCGAGGGGCGCGACCTGTTCCCGTCGCTGACCGTCGAAGAGAACCTCAAGTACGGCCACTGGACCCGCCGCCGCGACAAGGGCGACTACAAGCGCCAGCTCGACAAGGTGATGGACCACTTCCCCCGCCTGCGGGAGCGGCGCTCTCAGGTGGCCCGGACCCTGTCCGGCGGCGAGCAGCAGATGCTCGGCGTAGCCCGGGCGCTCATGTCGTCGCCCAAGCTGCTGTTGATCGACGAGCTCTCGCTCGGCCTGGCTCCCATGATCGTGCGGCAGCTGTTCGAGATCCTCGACGGCGTCAACCAGGAGGGCACGGCCGTCCTGCTCGTCGAGCAGTTCGTGCACATGGCTCTCGCCCACACCGACCGCGCCTACGTGCTCTACAAGGGCGAGGTGGTGTTGGAGGGCAACTCCAAGGAGATGGCCGACAACCCCAACCTCATCGCCAGCTACCTCGGCGATGCGGAGGCAGGCGTCGCCGCCGATCCCGAGCCGGTTGCGCCGCGTCGCCGTAAGCGAGCGGTCGAAAGCAGGTAGCGCAGGGTGTCTCGCCGCTCGTTCTCGGTCGTAGCCCTGACGATGCTGCTCCTCGCTTTGGGCTCTCCGTCGGCGCCCGCCAAGCCCAAGGTTCGTGACCTGCTGCCCGATCTCGTCCCCATCTCGACGCGGACGGTGGCCACGGGTGGCCCGGTGACCTGCCAGCCGGTGGAGATGGTCGAACAGGGCGCCCGTCGATGCCTACGGTTCGATCAGACGATCGCCAACTTCGGAGACGGTCCCTTCGAGATCCGCTACGGCATCGAAACCCTGCTCAGCACCCAAGAGCTTCGCCAACGGATCTACCGGAGCGACGGCACGACGCGCGACCGGTTGGCGGACCACTACGAGTTCCACGCTGCCCACGCGCACTTCCATTACAAGAGCTTCGGCCTCACCCGCCTGTGGGCGTCGGACCAGGCCGGGACGCGCTTTGGTGTCGAGCCCGTACGCGACGGTCGAAAGAACGGGTTCTGCGTCGTCGACGTAGAGAACCGGTGGGCGGGGCAGCCGGGAAGCGTTGACGAGCCGCACTACCAGGACCCGCAGTGCCAGGTGCCGTCGGATCTCTCGACAGGCGTCGAGATGGTGCAAGGCATCTCAAAGGGCTGGGCCGACATCTACGCGGCCCACGTCGAAGGCCAGTACGTGGAGATCACCGGGGTGCCCGACGGGTTCTACCTGCTGGAGACCATCGCCGACCCGGAGAACACGGTCCTGGAAGGCGACGAGCGCAACAACAGCGTGTTCACGCACGTACAGCTTTGCAACGACTTCGCCCAGTTGTACCCGCCACCCCCGGGCTTCGATTTCTGCCCCTAAGTCCCTTCGGGAGTGGCGAGGCCCTCGACGCGTTGTTGCACGCGGACCAGGCGTTCGGCGGCGAGGGCGTGGAGGTGCTGGGCTCGTTCGTAGAGGTCGGCGGCTTCCTCAATGCCGATATCGCCGGCGGCCATGCGCTCGGTCAGCTGCTCCAGGGCAGTCACGAGTTGTTCGAAGGTGAGGTCTTCGTCGGCGGTCGTCATGCGGTGACCTCCGCCGCGATGCGGCCGGTGGCCACTTGGATGTCGAGGGCGGCGCCCACCGTGACGGCATCGGCGGCCCGGACGACCTTCCCGTCGGTGTCGCGCACGACGGCGTAGCCGCGCTCGAGCACCCGGACCGGTGACAAGGCTTCGATGTGGCGGTGCACGGCCGCCAGCTTCTCGGCCCCCCAGGCGATGCGACGAGCCGGGTGTACCAAGGCAAGGCGCGACCCTGCGCGTTCGTGGCGATCGGTCGCCGCGCGCAGGCCCGCCGTCAGCGCCGCTCTCGGCTCGATGCGTCCCAGCCGTTCCGCAGCCTGCGCCAGCCGCACGTCGAGCGTCGCCGCCGCCCGCGCCAGTAGCGCTGCCACCTCGGCTTCGAGCTCGGCACGGCTGGGCACCACGGCCGCAGCGGCGATCGACGGCGTGCCGCAGCGCAGGTCGGCCACCTGGTCGCACAAGGGACGGTCGCCTTCGTGGCCCACCGCGGAGACCACGGGAGCCCGGGTGGCGGCGATGGCCCGGCACAGCAACTCGTCGGAGAACGGCAACATCTGGGCGGCGTCGCCCCCGCCACGAGCGAGGATGATCACCTCCACCTCGGGCCGCTCGTCGAGCGCCTGGAGCGCTCGCACGATGGCGTCGGCGGCGCCCGGTCCCGACACGTTGGTCTCCGAGAACCTGACCGGGTAGCCGGAGAAGCGGGCCGCAACCACCGACTCGATGTCGGCCCGCACTGCGGCTTCCGATCCGCACACCACCCCGATGGACTGCGGCAGCCGCGGGATGGGGCGAGGCGCCCGCCCGATGAGGCCGTCGGCGGCCAAGCGGTCCCGCACCTCGGCCAGCAAGGCGGCGATGGCACCGGCGCCCACCGGAGCGACCTCCTCGGCGACCAGTTGAAGCTGGCCCCGCTCGTTCATCCACGTCGGCGCACCCGTCACCACCACCCGCTCCCCCGCCACCACCCGGCATCGAGCGAGCCGGTTGGCCGGGCACCGGACGGAGAGCTGCGAGGCTCGATCGCGCAGGGTGAAATAGGTGCCGCCGGGATGCTGTGACGGCCGCACGACCTCGCCCTCTACGGCGATGCGGCCGATACTCGCCAGCGACCGGGCGATCTCGCCGCTGAGCCGCACCAAGCTGACCCGGCGAGGGCCGTTGTCGACCTCGAAGAGGGGCGGGGAATCCACGCAGCGAGCCTAGGCTGCAGGTGTCGGGCCGGCGGGACCCGGGCACATGAAACGGCAACACGCCGAGGAGGCCGCACCTTGTGGAGTTAACGCTTGGCTTGACCCTGCCGAGAGACGAGCTCAGCATCCCCATTGCCCGTCACATCTGCCGCGACGCCCTCAACGAGGTCGGCGTCGAGCCCGACTGCCGCAGCGACATCGAGATCGCCCTGACCGAGGCCTGCACCAACGTGCTCGAGCACTCGGGGCCGGGCGACGAGTACCGGATCGACGTCACCGTCGACGGGGAGCTGTGCGTCATCCGCGTGGTCGACACCGGCCACGGCTTCGACTCGGCGTCACTGGCCGACATGACGGGTGACCTCGTCTCGGAAGGCGGCCGTGGTGTCTTCCTCATGCGGGCGCTCGTCGACCGGATCGAGTTCATCTCCAAGCCGGAGGCGGGCACCGTCGTGCACTTGGAGAAGACCCTCGAACTGCGCGACGACGGTCCTGCCGCCCAGCTTCTGCGGCGCAAGGATGGCTCGGCCGGTTAGCTGTCGCGGTCGGGCAACTCCGGGCAGAGGTGGCGCCGGGCGGCGGTGACCACCTGGCTCTGCCCGTCGTAGACCCGGCCCGCCAACTGGTCCTCGAAGACCACGGCCAGCGAGCTCCCGGTACGCCGCAGGCCCTCGCAGAAACGACGGCCCAAGGCGACCAAGTCGGCGTCTGCACTGCGCTGGAGAGACACCGGGACGGGCTGGGCACGCACAGCCGACACGAACGCGACCTCAGGACGTGACGGTGCCTTGGCGTCGTCACCGGCGGACGCCACCAGGAACCACGCCAGGCCCACGACGGCCACGACCGTCGCCGCCAGGGCGACGGCGAGGGCGTGGCGGACGGGGATCAGGACGCAAGCCGCCGACGGCGACCGGCGACGACGAAGCCGAAGCCGACGACCATGAACGCCCCGCCCGTGAAGGCCCACAGGGCCAGCTCGCGGCCGGTGCGAGGCAGCTCGACGCCGGCGACGACACGGGGGCGCTCCTCTGTTACGCCCAGCACCACTGCGGGCGCCTCGGTCACGGCCACCGAGGCCGAGCCCGTGTTCGAGGCTGTGCCGCCCTCGTTGTCGCGCACCCGAGCGGTGACCACGTTGACGTGGCTGGTGCCCCCGGTGCCCGCCACGAAGGCGGTGAACGAGCACGAGTAGGTACCCGGCTTGGTCAACGTCGCGGGCAGGGCGCACGTCGTCGTCGGCAACGCCGTGACGTCGCCGTACACCGAGTCGGTGAGCTCGTACAGCGTGACGGGTTCGACCGACTGGTTGGTCACGACCACGTCGAACACCACGTCGCCGCCCGGCGCTTCCACCGACGTCGTGCGGGGCGTCTTGGTCACGGAGATGACGGGCGCCACGTCGGTGAACGTCACCGACGCCGAGCCCGTGTTCGAGGCCTCGTTGACCTCGTCGTCGCGAGCCTTCGCAGTCACGCTGCTGGCCTGCGGCGTGGCGGGGTCGCCGCTCACGGCCGCCGTGAAGATGCAGGTATATGTGCCGCTGCCGGCGATCGCCGATGGCAGCGCACAGTTGGAGGCGCTGATGCGGGGGTCGCCCGCCAGGTTGCCGAAGTCGTCGTCGGTCAACTCGTACAGCGAGACGGGCTCGGCCGTGCCGTTGGTGACGGCGACGGAGAAGTCGACGTCGCCGCCGGGCTCCGGCATGGAGGACGGGTTCGGCGTCTTGGTCACGGTGATGGCGGGCAGGGCGTCCGTAAGCGCCACTGTGGCGGTTGCGGTGGCGTCGGCCTGGTTGCCCTCGTTGTCGCTTGCCTCTGCGGTCACCGTGTTCTCGTGCGCTGTCGGCGCGTCGCCGCTTACCACCACCGTGAACGTGCACGAGTAGAAGCCGTCGCCCGCGATGGCCTGCGGCACCGCGCACGTGGTTGTCGGCAGCGCGGTGATGTCACCGAAGTCGGAGTCGTCGAGGTCGGTCAGCGAAACTGCCTCGGCGGTGTCGTTGTCGACGCGGACGGTGAAGGTCACGTTGGCACCCGTCTCCACCACCGAGGAGACGGACGGCGTCTTGGTGACGCTGATGTCGGGGTTGCGGTTCACGACGTCGACGTCGGCCGTGGCATCGCCTGTGATGTTGTTGCCCTCGGCGTCTGTGACGGTGGCGTCGACCTCGTTTGTGTGCCGGTCGCCCGCGTTGCCCGTCACCGCGCCGGTGAAGGCGCAGGAGTATGTGGCTCCCGCGACGATCGTCTGCGGGACCGCGCACGTCGTTGTGTCGGCCGCGGTGACGTCGCCGAAGTCGGAGTCGTCGAGGTCGCTGAGGGTGACCGGCTCGGTGGCGCTGTTGTTGGTGACCGACACGGCGAAGCTCACGTCGGCACCCGGCTCGGTCACCGTCGACGGGGTGGGCGTCTTGGTGACGGAGATGGTCGGCACGACGTCGGCGTTGTTGAAGGTGCACGTGACATCGGTGCCCTCGGCCAACTTGACCGAGACGGTGGCCGTGGCCTTGTTGGTGGTGACGTCGGCGCCGCTGCTACAGGTGATCGAAGTGAGCTGCCACCCGGTCGGCACCGTCTCTGTGAAGTCGTAGGTCGCCTTCGATGTGGTCGTGTAGAAGTCGGTGAGGCCCGAGAACTTCTTGGTGTTCGCGGCCGTGCCGTTGTCGACCAGGTCGAAGGTTCCGAGGCCGTCGGAGGCAGTGAAGCCGAAGCTGCGGGAGCCCTCGGGGGTGGCCTGCTTGACGATGGTGATCGAGCTCTCGAAGATCACCGCAGCGGCGCTCAGCGAGCGGTCCTGGTTGCCGCCGCCGCCGTCGAGGCCGAGCAGGCGCAAGTGGTACGGCGAGCCCGAGATGCCCGATGCCGAGCTGTTGGGGCCCCAGTCGAGGCGGGTGGCGATGTGGCCGCTGAAAGCGAGCACGACCGGCGACGTCGTTGCCGCGGTGAACGTCAATGTGATCCTGGTGGAACTGTCGCCTGCGTAGGAGCCGGTGACGGCATACGGCGAGTGCGCCGTGACGGTCCCGTTCCACATGTTGAAGGCGCCTGCGACCTGCGGGCCCACGTTGGGGTCGTCGGGGATGGGGTAGGTGGAGGCGGCGCCGAGGGAGCAGCCGGCCACGCCCGCACAGGGGTTGGCCGTGGTCTCGGTGCGGTCGAACGACGTGAGGTAGTCGAGGGCGTGCTTGCCGCTCTTGGTCGTGTCCCACTCGAAGGTGACGGTGTGGGACGACGACGCCGCCAGGTTGGAGAACACGATGCGATAGGGGACGGAGTCACCTTCGCCGTAATGCGAGTTGTTCTCGTTCAGGTTGCCGTTGACCCAGTCGCACGCCTTGGGTGTGGCGGCCTTGCCGTTCTCGCACTGGTCGAGGTCGGCGCTGGGGTTGGCCGCCTGGGCAGGCGCCCCGCCGACAGGGAAGAGGGCAAATACGAAGGCGGCAATCGCCACGCCCCGCCATGCCCGTCCTGCTGATCGGTTCCGGAACCCTTGCACCATGTCCTCCTGACTTGGCGGGGCCGGGTTCACCTGGCTTCTCTCGGGTGCAGTGACCAATTCATCCCGAGGATCGTCGCCTCCCCACGAACAGCGTGGCCGTTCGGGCGACAAATCTGGATAGTCAATATTGATGAATCACTGTCTGATTCCGCCCGTACGGGGACGAATTCGCAGGCGTGCCAGGTACCTTCGACAACGTGCGCAGAGTTGCCGTGGCCGTCGTCGCCCTCTTCCTCTTCGACTTGGTCGCCCTGGCGACGGTCGACGACGGGGGATCGGTGAGCCAGGTGGCGACCGGCGACGTGAGCACCACCACGACGTCGGCGGACGAGGAGCCTGACGACTCCACCACGACCACCACGGCGGCGGCGCTGCCGACGAGCACCACCGCGGCTGTCCCGAAGGCGACGACCACCACTGTCCGGCCCGTCGGACGCGTCGAGGGTCGTGGGGTTTACGTGGCCGGGGCCGATGGCGCCGGCATCGTCAAGGTCGCCACCGCGTCGTCGGGCGGTGTCGGTGCACCGTCGTGGTCGCCGGACGGCACGCAGGTCGCCTTCACTCGCGACAGCGGGCTGTGGGTGGTGCGCGTCGACGGGTCGGGGCTCCGACGCCTCGACGCAGGTGGCCCGGTGTGCTGCGATGCCCGCTGGTCGCCCGACGGCGCCCGGGTCGCCGTGCAGGCGCCCGCGGCAAACGGTCGCTACCGCATCCTCGCCGTGCCCGTCGGCGGCGGGCCCGTCGCCACGTTGGCGGACCAAGCGGCCAAGCCCCGGTGGTCGCCCGACGGCAAGCTCCTCGCCTTCCTGCGCACGCACGACAACCACGACGACCTCGTCGTGCGCGACGCGGCCGGAGTCGAGCGGGCAGTCGCCCACGGGGCCAAGGGCGAGATGGCGTGGGCACCCGACAGCGGCAGGATCGCCTACACCAACTTCGTGCTCAACAGCTACGCGGCGAGCAACGGCATCAACGTGGTGGCGGCCGACGGTTCCGGCGACCGTCGCCTGACCGACACCGCCGAGGTCGGCTGGCCCGTGGACTGGTCTCGCCAGGGGCTCGTGACGTGGTGCGACAACGGCAACACGTCGGTCATCGGCGCCAACGGGGCGAACAAGCGAGTGGTCGCCACGGGGGCCGTGGCGCCGGCCTTCTCGCCGACGGGGCGCATGGCGATCATCGACCAGCGGCGCCACGACGCCACCGGGCGCATCGACACCGACATCGAGGTGGTCGAAAGCGACGGCAGCGGTCGACGTCGGCTCGTCGACAGCCCGTCACGCACCACGCTGGCGGGCGTCAGTTGGTCGCCTGGAGGCGACCGTCTCGCCTTCGTCGCTGCATAGCGCCGGTCAGCGGGCCGGCCCTTGGCGCCGGAAGAACTCCACCGTCGCCTCCAGGCCCTCACGCAGTGCCACCTTCGGTTCCCAACCGAGCGCCTCGCGGGCCAGCGTGATGTCGGGACGGCGCTGCTTGGGATCGTCCTGCGGAAGCGGTTGCTCGATGATCGGCGAGGACGATCCCGTGACCTCCACCACCACGTGGGCGAGCTCGCGGATGGTGAACTCCTTGGGGTTGCCGATGTTCACGGGGCCGATCGTGTCGCCGTCGAGCAAGGCGAGGATGCCGCGCACGGCGTCGGCGACGTAACAGAAACTTCGCGTCTGGCTGCCCTCGCCGTAAGCCGTGACGGGCTTGCCCTCCAACGCTTGCACGACGAAGGTCGACACCACCCGCCCGTCGTCACGACGCATGCGGGGGCCGTAGGTGTTGAAGATGCGGGCGATGCGCACGTCGACACCGTGGACCCGGTGGTACGCCATCGTCATGGCCTCGGCGAAACGCTTGGCTTCGTCGTACACGCCACGGGGGCCGACCGGATTGACGTTCCCCCAGTACGACTCGGTCTGCGGGTGCTCCAGAGGGTCCCCGTAGACCTCACTGGTGGAGGCGAGCAGGAAGCGAGCGCCTTTGTCCTTGGCCAGTCCCAGCAGGTTGTGCGTGCCGAGGCTGCCGACCTTCAGGGTCTGGATCGGCAGTTCCAGGTAGTCGACGGGCGAGGCGGGCGAGGCGAAGTGAAGCACGGCGTCGACCGGACCGGGCACGTGCACGAAGGTGCTGACGTCGTGGTGGACGAAGGTGAACCTGGCATCGCCGAGCAGTGGGTCGAGATTGTCGAGCGACCCCGTCACCAGGTTGTCGACGGCGACCACTTCGTCGCCGCGGACCAACAGCTGTCCGCAGAGGTGCGAGCCCAGGAAACCGGCTCCACCGGTGACGACGACTCGCGCCATCAGGCCCGGCCCAGGCAGTCGTAGAGGAAGCCATGGCGCCGTACCGCAGCCGGCTCCAACAGGTTGCGGGCGTCGACGATCCGGGGATCGGCCATCAGCGCGAACACCTTGGCGAGGTCGAGCCAACGGAACTCGTCCCACTCGGTGAGCACGGCCAGCACGCTGGCTCCCTCGCACGGCGCGTAGCCGTCCCCGCACACCTCGATGCCGTCGAGCGGCCGCTGCACCGCAGGGTCGTAGGCCTTGACCGTTGCACCTCGGCGCACGAGGCGTGCCGCCACCTCGAGCGCAGGCGACTCCCGCACGTCGTCGGTGCGGGCCTTGAACGCCAGCCCCCACAACGCGACGGTCTTGCCGTCCACCGAGCCCCCCGCCATGCGCACGATCTTGTCGGTCACCCGCTCGTACTGCTCCTCGTTGACCGACACGACGCCCTTCAGCAACGAGAAGTCGTAGCCCGCTTCTTCACCGATGCGCACGAGGGCCTTGGTGTCCTTGGGCAAGCACGAGCCCCCCCACCCGGGGCCGGGCTTGAGGAACTCGAAACCGATGCGCCGGTCGTAACCCATGCCCAGCGCCACGTCGCGGACATCGGCACCCACTGCCTCGCACAGGTTGGCTATCGCGTTGACGAACGAAACCTTGGTGGCGAGGAAGGCGTTAGAGGCGTATTTGATCGTCTCGGCCGACGCTGGGTCGGTGACCATCAACGGCGCCCCCAATTGCTCGAACAACGACGCCACCCGCAACGCCGCCGCCTGGTCCTCGGTGCCGATCACGATGCGGTCGGGGTTCAAGCAGTCGTGCACCGCCGATCCTTCGCGAAGGAACTCCGGGTTCGACGCCACGAAGACGTCGTCGCGGTCGAGCGCCGCTTCCACCACACGGGTCGACCCGACGGGCACCGTCGACTTGTTGACGACGACGGCCTCGGAGCGGAGGCGGGGCCCGATCTCCCGTGCCGCGTCCTCGATGTAGCTGATGTCGGCGCTGCCGTCGATGCGCTGCGGCGTGGGCACGCACAGAAAGACGAACTCGACCTCGGCGACCGCTGCTGCAGGCCCGAGCACGAAGCGCAAGCGGTCGCCGTCGATGCCTTCTCGAACAAGTGCTTCGAGGCCCGCCTCGAAGATGGGGATGCGCCCGGACCTGAGCAGCTCGACCTTCTCGGGCACAACGTCCGCGCAGGTCACGTCGTGGCCCAACTTGGCCAGGCAGGCGCCCGTGGTGAGCCCCACGTACCCGGTCCCGATCACTGCGATCTCGCTCACGCGCGTACAACTCCTTCTGACGCTTCCAGGAACGCGAGCACCCGCGGACCAGTGCCCGCCAGTTCGTTGCACGGAGCGACGATCCCGGGGGGTGCGTTTCCGGCAGGCGGTGACATATCGGTCACAGAACCACTCTTCATGGACGCGTAGGGGTTGACACGGCTCGCGCCGCCGGTACTCTCGGCAACTCATGCCCTCCGGGCGCAGTGCTCGGACGGGAGACGCGGGAGTTCTTGTGAAACGAATTGCTATCGGGGCGGCGAGCGCGCTCACCCTTCTTGCAGTGATCGCCGTGCCGGCGCCCACTGCCTCGGCGGACACCGGCGGCGAGGCCCGTCTTCGAGATGCCGGCGATCGCCTCGTGGCTGCGGCGTCGTGGGGCGGAGCGGGCGGCGGTGACGGCACGGTCAGTGCCGCCGAGGTCCGCTCGTCGGGCGACGCCGCCGGCGACGTGCCGTACTGCCAAGGCGACATCAGGTCGTTCGCCGTGAACTACGGCTCTACGGTCGACGTCTCCGCGACCTCGGCGTGCAGTTCGAACCCGGGCACGTCGCCGAACTGGGTCGACGGGGCGAGCGTGATCGGCTGGTTCTTCGACCACACCTACGACGGCACCCTCGACTACGGGGTGTTCTACGGCAACGACGGCACAAGCGTGATCGCCCAAGTCGTGCGACTGTCCGACGAGGTCACGACCTGCCAAGTCGCGGGCAGCTGGGACGGCAACAAGACCTACAGCACGTCGTTCGCGCCAAGCTGCTTCGGCAACCCGTCGCGCACGCACGCTGGCGTGCTCTTCCTTTGGGACGAGAACCCCTCTGCCGAGACGTGCGAGTGCCCGATCGACGCCGCTCCTGAAGAGGTGATGATCGGCCCGATCTGGAAGGGGCAGCCGCCTGCGCCCGGCACCGGCGGCTCCGGCTACTGGATGCTGCGTGAGGACGGGGTCGTCTACGCCTTCGGGGCGGCCCGGCATTACGGCGATGCCAACGTGGGTGGGGCCATCGCCACCGACATCGACGCCCGGCCCAACGACAACGCGGGCTACTGGGTCGTCGACAACCAAGGCCATGTGTTCGCCTTCGGTTCCGCCGGATGGCACGGCAACGCCACGGGGCTGCAGCCGGGTGAGCAGACCACCAGCATCGCGGGAACGAAGTCGGGTAATGGCTATTACATCTTCACCGACCGAGGGCGTGCCTTCACCTTCGGCGACGCCGTGTTCCGGGGCGACATGCGGGGCATCGTGCTCAACGGCCCCGTGCTCGACTCCAACGTGACCGGCGCAGGGACGGGCTACTACATGGTGGCGTCCGACGGCGGCGTGTTCTCGTTCAACACCCCGTTCTACGGCTCGATGGGCGGCAAGCGGCTCAACCAGCCGGTCAACGGCATGGCCACCGACCCCGACAACGCCGGGTACTGGTTGGTGGCAGGCGACGGCGGCGTGTTCTCCTTCAACGCCAACTTCAAGGGGTCGATGGGCAGCACACCGCTGAACAAGCCGGTGGTGGGCATGGTCGCCTACGGCAACGGCTACCTGATGGTGGCCAGCGACGGCGGCATCTTCAACTTCTCCAACAAGGCGTTCGTCGGCTCGCTGGGGTCGAACCCGCCGCCGATCCCCATCATCTCGGTGGCGCCCGTCCGCTGACGTTTCCAGTTTCACGAAGAGGGCGGCGAGGCGACTCGTCGCCCTCTTTCGCGTGCGAACGAGGGCGCCGGTCGGATCAGCCCACGGCGTCGTGCACGGGCAGTGGGGCCCGGCGTGCCGCCACGGCGAGGCGCAGCGCCAGCACAGCCCAACCGGCAGCGAGCAGCACCGACGCCGCGGCCAGGATCGAGGGCCGGACGCCGAGGACGCCAGCCAAGGTGCGGGCGTTGGTGGCCACGATGAAGCCGCCGATGGCGGTGCCCAACGTGCGCTGGTCGAGGCGCTGGGTGAGCCAGGCGGCGAACGGGGCCGCCACGGAACCGCCGAGCAGCAGGGCACCCACGAGGACGGGGTCGATCTGCTTCCACGGCAGCGCGATCAGGAAGCCGACGCTGGCGCCGAGGGACACCAGGAACTCGCTGGCCGACACCGTGCCGATCACCCGGCGGGCCTCCATCCGCCCGGCGGCCAGCAGGGTCGACGTGCCCACCGGCCCCCAGCCCCCACCGCCCGCGGCATCGAGGAACCCGGCGCCGGCGCCGAGGGCGGCGAAGAAGCGCTTCCCGTGCGGACGGTTGGCGACCACTTCGCCGACGCTGCGCCCCGAGCGGGAGCGCACCAGGACGTAGACGCCCAGGACGGCGAGGACGACGGCGACCCACGGCTTGGCCGTGTCGGCCGACAGCGAGCTCAAGACGGTGGCGCCCAGGAAGGCGCCGAAGGCGCCGGGGACGGCCATCCACCGCAGGGCCCGCCAGTCGACGTTGCCGAAGCGATGGTGCGCAACGCCCGACACCAGAGACGTTCCCACCTCGGCCAGGTGGACGCTGGCCGAGGCCAGGGCCGCCGCCGTGCCCGAGGTGACCAGGAACGAGGTCGACGTGACGCCGTAGCCCATCCCCAGCGAGCCGTCGACGAGCTGGGCCACCAACCCGGCAAGACTGAAGGTGAGAAGGCGGCGCACAAGGACCTCCGGCTGGGATACGAAACCTGACTTATCTGATCAGGTTTTAATCCCGACCGTCAAGGTCAGGTTTGGTTTGTGCGCCGACCGCGGGCGACGGCCGGAACCGCGGCCACTTCCCCAAGTCGTGCAACGGTTCATCGGCCCTGAGTGAAGAGCGGTGACGGGCGATCTCTCGCTTCGCTGCCCGACGTTCCTCCTAATCTCAGGCTTTTGCCAAGGGCCTGCCCACTCACCCTGCCAATCGGCAGGGTGATCATCTTCCGATAAACCGGCTCTACGCGAATGAGTGGGGAGAGCGGGTTCTGATCCTGGGCGGCTGGGGTTGCGACGGCCAGGTGACGCCGCCGGCATGGAGGAGCACTCGGAGCCGGTAGTGCTCGAAGCTGCGGAAGCCGTGTCCGCAGCGCTTCA